>CAYZGA010000088.1:0-10201 GCA_964477945.1 uncultured Halobacteriales archaeon | reverse complement strand
ACTTCCCGCTCGACGATTGCTTCGCCTTCGATTTCGTATCTATCTCCCATACCCCCAATATGCTAAACATATAGTTAATTGTGTCGCTGAGAAAGACAGCTGAATCCTACTGAATGCTACTGAATTTCGTAACAGTAACGCAACCCGTCGCCGCGTGCCCCGCCGGGTGTGTCGGCACGGGTCGGAACTCCGACGGCAGAAAGGCTATGTCCGACCCGTTCTGTAGAGCAGGTATGCTCGACTATCTCGGACTGGCGGAGACACTCGACCGCGAGGAGCGCATGGCACGGGACACGGCCCGGGAGTTCGCGGCCGACGTGCGCGAGGAGGCCGCCGGGTGCTACGACGAGGGGCGGTTCCCGGTCGAGCGCATCCCCGAGATAGGCGACCTGGGGTTCTACCCGATTCACAGCTACGGGTCCGACACAGCGCGAGCGGTTCCTGCCGGAACTGGCGACCGGGGAGACGGTGGGGTGTTTCGTGCTGACCGAACCCGGCAGGGATGGAGCCCAGTGCCGAACCCGACGGCGACGGCTACCGCCTGTCCGGGTCGAAGAGCTGGATCACGAACACCCCCATCGCCGATATCGCGGTCGTCTGGGCAAAGACCGCGGGCGGGTCGGGACCCAGGGGGTTCGTCGTCGAGACCGACCGCGAGTAGTTCGACGGCCCCATCGCACGCTTCCAGTTCCAGCAGCAGAACCTCGCCGAGATGGCCACCCAGGTGACGCTCGGACAGTTGCTCGCCCACCGGTTGGCGGACCTCACGGAGACCGGTGACCTGCGTCCCGAGCAGGTGTTGATGGCAAAGCACAACAACGTCAGAGTGGCGCGCAACCAGGCCCGTGTCGCCCGGAAGATGCTCGGCGGCAACGGCATCACCCTCGACTACTCGCCGATGCGACATGTGGCGAACATGGAGACCGTCTACATCTACGAGGGGACCCACAACAGCCGCACGCTGATTCTCGGCAACGACCTGACGGGGATTCCGGCCTTCGAGTGAGCGGGGCTCAGACCGCGTCGACGCCGGTCACCTCGAACCGGGCACCGCCCCGTTCACCCTCGACGACCCGGATCTCCCAGCCGTGTGCCGTCACGATGCGGCGGACGATGGACAGACCGAGCCCGCTGCTCCCGCCGGCGGTCGAGTAACCCGACTCGAAGACCTGGTCGCGCTCGTCGGCAGGGATACCCGGTCCGTCGTCCGCGATGTAGAACCCCCCCGCGTGGTCACCGACGGTGACGGTGACCGCGGGACCGCCGTGTTCGACGGCGTTGCGAAAGAGGTTCTCGAACAGCTGGACGAGTCGGCCCCGGTCGGCCTGTATCGCCGCGTCCGTCTCGACGACGAGCGCCGCGTCACCGGTCCGGGCGGTCGACCATGCGGTCTCGACAGCCGGTTCGAGTGCGACCACCTCGGTGTCGTGTGCGGCCTCCCCCTCGCGGGCGAGCACGAGCAGGTCCTCGACGAGTCGCTCCATCCGGTCGAGCGCCTGCCGGGCCGCCCGGACGTGCTCGTCCTCGCCACGCTCGTCGGCGAACAGTTCGAGCCGGCTGCTCGCCACGTGCAGCGGGTTCCGGAGGTCGTGGCTGACGACACCGGCGAACGCGTCCAGCCGGTCCCGTTCCCGGGCGACCTCGGCCTCCTGCTCGCGGAGTTCCCGCTCGTGTTCCAGCCGGCTCAGCACCGTCGTCACCGTTCCGGCCCAGAGCTCCACGAGCGTCCTGTCGGTGTCGGTGAACCCGCCCGGTTCTGTGGTACCGATGTTCAGCAGGCCGTACTCGTCCAGCGGGACGATGAGCTCGCTCCGTATCTCAGTCTCGGGGTTGTACCGCCGCTCGTGCTCGCGCATGTCGTCGATGGTGCGCGCCGAGTTCGTGCTGTAGGCCGCCCAGGAGAGACCCCCGTCGGCGGCGGTGTAGGTCGGCATCTCGGCGACGAGCCCCTCCCGCTGACCGGTCAGTGCGACCGGTTCGAGCCGCTCGCGGTCCGCGTCTGCGAGCCACATCCCGGCCACCTCGAACTCCAGAATCGTCTCGATGCTGGTCATGGTGAGCGCCGCCACCGCCTCGGCATCGGAGGCGTCGAGAAGGTCCTGTGTCACCTCCTGCAGCGTCTCGAGGGTCTCGCTGTACCGGGAGAGCTTCTGTTCCCGTTGCTTGCGCTCGGTTATGTCACGAACGGAGACGAGGATGCCGTCGACCGGGTCGGTCCCGAGGTAGTTCTGCGCCCGGGCCTCTATCCAGCGCCACGCTCCCCCGGCGGACCGCGCCCGACACTCCAGCGTGACGACACCGTCGGGGTCCGCGAGCAGTCTGTCGAGCGTGTCGCCAACCCGCTCCGTGTCGTCGGGGTGGACGTACTCGAACAGGTCGTCGTCCGAGACCTGGACCGGTTCGTGTTCGAGCCCCGGCGCGTTCGGGCTCTGGTACGTGACCGCGAGCGAGTCGTCGAGCACGGCCACGGTGTCGGGCATGTGCTCGATGAACTGCCGGTACTGTCTGAGCTCCTGTTCGCGCTCCACCCGGTCGGTGATGTCGGTGAGAAAGCCCTCGACGAGCGCCGAACGGCCCGTCGCTTGGCCGACGACGCGACCACGGTCACAGACCCAGCGCTCGGTCCCGCTCTCGGTGACGACCGGGTAACTCACCTCGAACTCGTTCTCGGCTGCGAGCTGTGTCTGCATCCGCTCCCAGACCCCGGTTGCCGCCGGCGACACGAGGTCCGTCCCGAGCGACACGGTGCCGGACTCGAACGCGGCTGTCGTGTACCCGGTGAGCCCCTCGACGTCGCCGGCGGCGAACTCGACGGGTCGCTCCGGCCGGTTCCGGGCCCGGTATGCCATCCCGGGCAGAGCCTCGACCATCGTCTCGAACACCGACCGGCGCTCGTGTTCCGCGAGTGTCGCCTCGATACGCTCCGCGAGCGCCACGAGCGGGTCCTGACGGTGCTCGCCGGATGCGATGGTCCCCAGCGGAACGTAGTCGGTCACGCCGGCGGAGACCGCACGGCTGGCAACGGTCTGGTCGCCCTCTCTGGCGACCAGCACCACCGCCACCGCCGGGTGCGACTCCCGAACGCGTTCGAGCAACGAAACCTCGTCGGTTCCGGACAACCGGTCACTGCTGACCACGCAGTCCACCCTCGTCGACCGGACCGTCGACAGCACGGTTTCGGGGGTCGTCTCGGTCTCTGTCACGACCTCGACCGCGTCGAGACGGTCCCGCAACGATGCCGACACCTGTCGGGCAAACTGCCTGTCGCTGTCGACGTACAGTACCGTCGGCTGACTCGTCCGGGACACGCTAGTGATGTCAACGGCTCGTAACATAAACGTTCCGCTGCCAGTAACAGAACTGATAACACATTACAGGGACTGGCCACGTCACCGCGACGGGCCGATGCAGTTATTTTCGGGTCTGAGTCTCGCCGCGGTGGCCTCACGACCCACGGCTGTACCCCTCGACGAGCGACTCGACGTACTTTGCCACGACGTCCACCTCGAGGTGGACCGGGTCACCGACCGACTTCGCGGAGAGTGTGGTCACGTCGTATGTTTCCGGGACGATAGCGACCTCGAAACTGTCCTCGTCGAGTGCGGCGACGGTGAGGCTGATGCCGTCGACCGAGATAGAGCCCTTCTCGACGACGTACGGCGCGAGGTCCGGCGGGAGCGAGAACCCGAACCGCCAGTCCTCGTCCACCTGGCGGATGGTGGTGGTCACCGCGGTGCCGTCCACGTGTCCCTGGACGAAGTGCCCGTCGAGTCTGCCGTCTGCCGGCAGCGCCCGCTCCAGGTTCACCCTGTCCCCGGGTTCGAGTCCGCCGAGGTACGTCCGCTCGACGGTTTCGGTCGCGAGAAACACCGCGAACGAGTCCGCGTCGTACGCCTCGACGGTCAGACAGACACCGCTGACACTGATGCTCTGTCCCCGGGTGAGGTCATCGAAACTGGTGCCGATGCGGATCCGGCGGCCGTCCTCGCTCTCGGTCACTGCCTGCACCTCGCCGGTCTCCTCGACGATACCGGTGAACATACCCGACTGTCGGGTCTGATGCCCAAAGCACCTTTTGTTCCCGTCGTTCGGCAACCCGCCCGTCGAGGAGAGACTGGCCAGCCACGCCCGTCAGGGTTAACACACTCCGGCCGGTACCGTAGAGTATGAGCACGACAGAGGAGCAGACAGGACGGGCGGGCATCTCCGTCACCGAGGAGGCCGCCGCGGAGGCGCTCTCCCTGCTCGAGGGCGAAGGGCTGGACACCGATATCGCCGGACTCCGGCTGTACGTCCAGCAGGGCGGGTGTGCCGGCCTCTCCTACGGGATGCGGTTCGACCACGAACCGGAGGCGGACGACACCGTCGTCGAGCACCACGGACTGCGGGTGTTCGTCGACCCCGCGAGCATGAACTACATCGAGGGCTCGCGACTCGACCACGAGGGCGGCCTGCAGGGCGAAGGGTTCCACGTCGAGAACCCGAACGTGGTCAGCGAGTGTGGCTGTGGCGAGAGTTTCCGAACCTAACCTTCGAGTTCGAAGGCCACCTCGACCTCGGCCTGGTACTCCCTGTTATCGACGCTCGCGAGTTCGACGCCCAGTTCCTCTACTTCGACCCAGCAGAGGTTCTCTAGCGTCTCCTCCGCCCGGTCGATGGCGTCGTCGACGGCGTCGTCGAACGACTCTGTACTCGACCCCATCAGTGTTACTTTTTTGAAGACCATTGCACGTTGTACCCACACCCGCGAGGCTCATAAAGCCACGGCACAACCGGAGAGCGTAGCGAGCGCCACGGCGGCCCGGGTCGAGCGCAGGAGAGCGGTCACCACGGGAGCCGACACGCCGCGTGTTCGGTCGGGTGTGATGGATAGATTGATAACGACAAGCAGGCTAGCCAGACACAGATGGCAGGGGCGCTCGACGAGGACACGGCGCGGACACTCGCCAGCGGCCGCCAGACAATCGGTTCAGTGCTCTCGAACGCCCAGGACAACCTGAAGCGGGTCTTTCTCGTGTTCGTCGCGGGCTGGTTGCTGACGTTCATGCTGTTGCGGTGGTTCATCTGGGACCGACTCAAGGCGGACCTCGTGTTCAACCGACTGCCCGAGGACACACCGACACAGATTGTCGCAACCGACCCGTTCCAGGTCATCCTCCTGCAGGTCAAGATCGGGCTGATAGTCGGGGCTATCGTCGCACTCCCCGTGCTGATATACCTCAGCCGCGACGCGCTCAAGCAACGCGGTCTCTGGCCCGACGAGCGGATTCCGCTCTGGAAGAAGGTTTCCTTTGCCGCCGCAATCGGCGCGCTCTTTCTGGTCGGACTATCGTACGCGTACTTCGCGTTTTTCCCGATAATGTTCGAGTTTCTCGCGGAGAACGCGATACAGGCCGAGTTCACGCCGACCTGGTCGATCGTCCTGTGGACAGAGTTTGTCGTGTTTCTCTCGCTTTCGTTCGGGGTGGCGGCACAGTTGCCGCTGGCGATGAGCGCGAGCGCCCGGACGGGTGTCATCAGGTACGAGACGTTTCGTGACAAGTGGCGCTACGCCGTGGTCGCGATCTTCGTGTTCGGCGCGATGTTCTCCCCGCCGGACCCGTTCACGCAGATCATGTGGGGGGTCCCGCTCGTTTTGCTGTACTTTCTCAGCCTCGGGGTCGCCAAACTCGCCGTGCTCTCGAAGCGCGCGAGCGAGAGTGTCCCGGTCCGTGACGTGGCCCGTGACCGCTGGAACGCACTCGCCGCGGTGGCCGTGCTCGCCTTTGGTCTCGTCTACGTCTACACCTTCCGTGGCGGTGCCGGGGCGACAAACGACCTGCTGGCCGCCGTCGGGTCGGAGTACCGGGTCGTCCCCGGCCCGGAGCTGGACGTGCTCGGACTCGACCCGACACTCGTCGTGGCGACTGCGGGTGTCGTGGTCGCCGCTGTCGTCGCCGCCGTCGCGCTGTTTTATTTCAGGGTGCAGGCACTCGAACAGGTGGTCCGCGAGCAGTCCGAGCGCCCCGCCGCGCCGGCCGGCGCACAGTCCAGTGCCGACCCGGGCGAGGAGGCCGAGATCGACGTCGCGGGCATGAGCGGGCGAGCGGTCGAGGCCGCACCGCCCGAGGCGTTCACGTCGCTCGACGAGGACGAAGCACTCGGGTTCGCACAACAGGCCGTCGACAACGAGAACCCCGCGAAGGCACAGGCCATCCTCGACACGTTCGACGAAGCGCAGGAACTCAGAGCGGAACGTGAGAGCGAGGACGAGGAGACCGAGCAAGAGGAGGACGGCAACGTGGTGACATCCACCGCCGCGGGTATCGTCGACCCGTTCACCGAGGACGAGACGACCGAGGACGACATCGGCGGCTACTACTACGACCTGCAGTTCATCCTCGGTTCGCTGACCTCCAAGGCGTTCTGGATTGTCGGCGTGTTCATGCTCGTGCTCGCAGGCTCGTTCGCTATCATGTTCCGGGGCGGACTCGGGGTTGCGACCGACTTCTTCTTCCAGAACATGCCCGCCGATGCGGTCGGCGACCCGGACATCGTCGTGTTGCACCCGGTGGAGGCGCTCATCTTCATGCTGAAGTTCTCCACGGCACTGGCCGCGCTCGCCGTCCTCCCGCTGGTCGTGTACTTTGCCTGGCCGGCCATCGAGCAGCGATTCGGCGCGGACGGTGACCGGAACGTGTTGCTCGTCTGGGGTGGCACGATGATTGTCACGCTCGTCGGAGGGACCGCGCTCGGGTTCGTCTACATCGCCCCCACCGTTATCTCGTTGCTCGCACTCGACGTGGTCAACGCGAACATGGTGATCGCCTACCGGATCAGCAGTTTCGGCTGGCTGGTCATCTTCCTCACGGTGGGTATCGGCGCGCTGGCGATGATCCCCGCGACGATGGTGCTGTTCCACCACGGCAACATCGTCTCGTACGCGCGGATGCGAACGAGTTGGCGCGGGGTGGTGCTCGCTATCTTCGCCGCCGCCGGTCTGCTCTCCCCGAACGGCCTGTTCACGATGTTCATCGTCGCGATTCCGGCCTCGCTCGCCTACGGGGTCGGACTGGGGCTGACCTGGACCTACGAGCGCCTCGGCGGCCGCGACCCGTCGGTCTACGGCGAAACTGCCGACTGACCGGGACGTGAGCGCCCGTCCTGACCCGCGACACGACGACCGGTTTGAGCGGGCCGACTACTGTCGTGAGATGCGTGAGTCGGTGACCGAACCCCCGCGCGTACCCTACTCGCGCCAGTCCGGATTATCACGCGGCGGGCTGAAGATGTCCAGCCCGACAGCCGCAACGTCGCCTCTGTTCTCCGCCCCGTGGGGTTCGCCGCCGGGGACGACGTAGGAATCGCCTGCCTCGACGCGCAGGGACTCGCCGTCCACCGTGAACGTGAGTGTCCCTTCGAGAAGATAGCCAACCTGTTCGTGGGGATGGCTGTGCTCGGGGACGACCGCACCGGGGTCGATTGTGAACTGTTGGATGTTCGCCTCGGTGCCACCGGCCAGCAACTTCAGATGAGCCCCGTCGACGGCCTCGGCACTTGGCCGCTCGGACTCCGGAACAACGTCCATGGCGGTCAGTTACACGCCACCCGACAAAAGTGTGAGGTAGGTCCGGTCGAAGTCTGTGCAGGAAAAGAGCCAGCATGTTCGGAGTAACCGGTCGGCAACACACACCCGGCCAGTTCGACGGGAGACAAGCCTCGCGGCTCGTCGGGCATAAAAAAGAACGGTCGTGTGCAGCGGTGTCGCGGGTGCTCAGTTCGCCGCGATAACGTCGTCGATACGGACGATCATCGTCGCCGCCTCGGTGGCGCTCCGGACAGCCTCGTGTTTGACCGCGGCGGGGTCGAGCACGCCGTAGTCGATGGGGTCGTCGATGACACCGGTCTGTCCTTCACTGATAATACCTGCGACGGTCCCGTCGTCGTGCTGGCCGCGGAGTTCGACCAGCGCGTCGATGGGGTCCATACCGGTGTTCTCGGCGAGCGTGCGCGGCAGCACGTCCAGCGCGTCGGCAAACGCCTCGACGGCGAGCTGGCGACGCCCCTCGACGCCGGCGGCCGCTTCGCGAACGTAGTTGGCGGCCGCAATCTCGACTGCGCCCGCACCGGGAACGACGCCACCCTGCGACAGCGCCGCGGTGACGACGTCCAGCGCGTCGGTCAGCCCGCGCTCGAGTTCGTCGACGACGTGTTCGGTGCCGCCGCGGGCGAGTATGGTCACCGCGGTAGCGGCCTCGCCACCCTCGATGAACACGAGGTCCTCGTCGCCGAACGTCTCGATGCCGACCTCGTCTGCACTGCCCAGGTCGGACGTCTCAAGCGTGTCGGCAGAGCCGACACGGCTCGCACCGGTCGCCGCGCAGACGTCCGTCGCGGTGTCGCTGTCGATACCGTCGAACGCCAGCAGCCCGTGTTCGGCGAGAAAACCGCCGACGCGGTCGTCGACGTCACCGTCGACGAACACGACATCCGCACCCGAGTCGGCCAGCGTCTCGGCGTACCCGCGAAGCTGGTCCACCTCGGCGTCCAGCGCCGCGTTCAACTGGTCCACACTCGATACCTGGTACTCGGCGTCGACGTTGCTCTCTGCCACCTCGAAGTCCGCCTCGACCACCGCGATACTCGCGTCGGTGACCGAACCGGGCATCTCGTCGCTCGCGCGCTCCTCGTCGACGATGACACCCTCGACGAGGTCGGTCGCGCTCGAGGAGGCACCGACCTGTGAGTGGACTGTGATGTCCTCGCGTGTGACGTCCGCACCGTGACGAACGGCGTCGACGACTGTCTCGGCGAGCGCCGCTGCCGGGAGGTCACCCGTTCCCTTGCCGGTCATGCTCGACTCCGCGACCTGCAGGAGCTGTTCGTCCTCGAGGTCTGTTGCCACGACAGCCTTGTCGACTGCCTCGCGGGCAAACTCCGACGCCTGGTGGTAGCCCTCGACGATGGTCGTCGGGTGGACATCGTCGTCGAGGAGGCTCTCTGCCTCCGAAAGGAGTTCGCCTGCGAGCACCGATGCCGTCGTGGTGCCGTCGCCGATCTCCTCCTCCTGTGTCTCGGCGACGTCGGTGAGCATCTGTGCTGCCGGCTGCTCGATATCCATCTCGTCGAGAATCGTCGCACCGTCGTTCGTGATGACGACGTCCCCGTCGTCGGAGACGAGCATCTTGTCCATCCCGCGAGGACCGAGTGTCGTCCGTACCGCCTCACTGACGGCCTTTCCTGCCGTGATGTTCGACGACTGCGCGTCGTCACCGCTCGTTCGCTCGGAATCGTCGCTGAGAATGAACATCGGCTGTCCGCCCATGCGCTGCTGATTTGACTGTGACATTGATGACTGCCTCACTTAAATTGTCGTTTGCGGTTCTACATAAACGTTTCCACTCTACCCCGGGTGCAGGAGACGGGGCGCACATCGCACACAGACACATCGATTCTGAGTCACACCGGCGACGGCGCCGAGACGCCACCGGCGTCCGACGTTCCCCGGAGAGGCGGTGCTTGGACCCTCCGCCGAGCAGTCTGCGAGCGACGACCGTGCCCGGCAACCGTGGGCGACAGGACGAGCGTGTCGTCGTGATACCGACAGTTGCTCACTGTCCGGTGAAGTAGTCGAACGCCTGGTTCTCCGGGTCGAGTTCCTCGACGTACTCGCTGTCACAGCGGCGACACTGCCCTGGTTTCTCGATATCCGCCTGAACTGTCCCACAGCCGTTGCAGACGAAAACCCGTAGTATCGGCACAGTGACGCTACGTGGCGACCGTTGAAGTCGGTATCGACCCGTTGCAGACTGTCATACGACGTGAGCGACGGTCTGTCCCGCAGGGAGAGCGAGCGCCAGCGGTCGACCCGTGTCTCGGTGACAGTTCCGGTGCTGCAGGACGTAACCCGATACGTGTCACGACACATCGCCACCCACCTGTACGGGGGGCCTGTGCTCTTGGCTCCGGGTTCGGTGACGTGGCCGACGGCAGTGTTCTGGGCATCCCGGACAGACCGGACTCGACTCCACCGACTCGGGGGGCCGGACATCGGGCACAGTGTCACGAGCGGTCAGACACGGTGCGGTGGCACGACCACACGCGGTGACGGGAGGGATCTGCGCTGTTCCGGTACATCGTCGTGAGCGTACCCGAGTGCAGAATCGCATGGACTCGGCGGGATTTGAACCCGCGGCCTTCCCCGTGCCAGGGGGATGATCTA
>CAYZGA010000087.1:0-10301 GCA_964477945.1 uncultured Halobacteriales archaeon | reverse complement strand
GCCCGGACCACCGGCGGCAACTGCTCGTCGTCGCCGACGAGCACGAACCGGTCGGCGAGTGTCAGCGCCGCCAGCGTGCCCGGTTCTGTCAACTGGCCGGCCTCGTCCACCACGGCCACGTCGAACGACTGGCTCCGGAGCGCGCGTGACCCACACGAGGCCGTCGTCGCCGCCACCACCGGCGCGGCCTGCAACTGACCGGCACACGCCGCCGGGTCGCCGCTCCGCCGGAGACGGTACTCCTGCATCGCCTCGCTGACACCACTCTCTGTTCCGTACCGGACCATCCCGGTGTACCCCTGTGACTCCAGTTCCGCGAGCGCGTTGTCCACGGCCCGGTTGGTGAACGCCGAGACCAGCACCCGCTGGTCGCGCTCCACGAGCGCCCTGACGATGCGTGCCAGCGTGTACGTCTTGCCGGTCCCCGGCGGCCCGTGGACGAGCGCGAAGTCCTCGGCCCCGACGGCCCGCTGGACCGCCTCGTTCTGGGCGGCGTTGTTGTCGACAAACGTCTCCGCTACCGCGGTGAACTCGGGGTCGCGCCGGCCGAACAGCGGGTCCTTCCACCCCGGCGGTTGCGTGAGCACGGCGTCGTGGAGCGCGGTCAGCAACCGGTCTGTGGTCAGCGTGGACGGGTAGACGTCCAGTCGGCACAGGTCGACGCGCTCGTCGGCGGTCACCACCACCTCGCCGTCGGTGCGCTCGACACGGGCGAGTTCCGCGTTCCCGCCGACCGGGTCGCCGTCGCTCGCGAGCACCAGGTCACCGACCTGTATCTTCGAGACTGCGCCCGTTCCCCTCGCTCGCAGCTCCCACCGGCCGTCGTCGAGTTGCCGCGCCCCGACCGGGTCGAGACCGACCAGCGCCCGGTCGTCGTCGGCGCGCTCGCTCGCGCTCTGCTCCCAGAGTTTGGCGTACTCGCGGTGGACCTCGTGGCGCTCCTCCTCGATGGCCGCGTAGAACCGCTCGAAGTACTCCCGCTCGGCCTCGGGCACCGCAGAGCCCACCTGACCGGCCTTCGACTCCTGTGCCAGCCGTCCCGCGACCGCCATGCAACTGTCCTGTTCGAAGCAGTACTCGCAGATTGCGTCGGCCTCGTAGCCCGTCGGCACGTCGCTGTCGTGTTCCATCGCCGCGAGTTCGTTGCGCGCCCGGAGCACGAACTTGCGCAACCCCGGCCCGATGGAGAACTCCTTTGCCGGCGAGAGGTCACCGGACTCACCGGTGCGCTCGACGGCGGCGTTTTTCGTGTACAGCAGTGTGCCCGTGTCGGGCGGGTCCGCGCGCTGTTCGCCCAGCAGCAGCGCGTAACAGGTCGCCTGTACCTTGTCCTGGAATCGGGGGTCGCGCTCGGTGTTCTTGCCGGTTTTCAGTTCGACGGGCATCCCCCGGCGGACGGCGTCGGCGCGGCCCTTCATACCGTAGCGCTCGCTCACGAGCAGTTGCTCGGAGCGCCACTCGTCACCGCCGGTCAGGGTCCCCTGTGCCAGCCACCCCTCGATTGCCGTCGCGTGCTGGCGGACCGTCTCGCGGAGTTCGTCGGGGTCTGCCCCGAGCAGCCCGATCTCTAGTCCCGCCCCCTCGATGCGCTCCGCGACTGCGCTGTCCAGGTCCCCGCCACGGAGCAGGTCGCCGAACACCTCGTGGACGATGGTCCCTTTCACCACCGGTTCGGCGAGCGGTGTCCCGGCGAGTTTGTCGAGGTAGTACATCCGCGGACACTGCACCCACGAGCGGATGCTCGTCACGTCGACCACGAACCCCGGTTCGACGACCACCATCGAGTCACCCGTTGTCGAGTACTGTACCTCGCCGCGGTACTCGTCCTCGTCGACGTCGTAGGCGGCGAGTTCCATCCCCGGTTCGAGGTACTCGCCGGTCTCGGTCCACTTGCCCCAGAGGGTGACCGTCACCGGCGGCGCTGCCCCGCGGTCCGGTCGCAGTTCGACCTCCAGCAGGTCCGACTCGCCGTACTGTGTGTCGACGGTTCGCTCGTCGCCGACGTCGACGACTGGCCCCCGAACGTTCACGATACCCGACACGGCTGGCGGGTCAAAAACACTGTCGGTACACTGGCGGGCGACCATCCTGACGGATAGTCGCCCGCCAGTGTGAACCTGAGGTCCCGTGTGTCCGGGCCGCTCGTCACCGGACTGGCGTCCGGTTCCTCGCGGCCCTCCGTCGTTTGCTGATGCCCGTCCTGTGGCGTCACGGTCCCGCCTCTCGGGTCGAGTATACTACCGGTGGACGGTAATACTGACCGCGCCACAGACACACTCGTAGGCGCGTCGCTCCCCGCGGCCTGTCCGGTAGACGAGCATCCGGTCGCGTTCGCGCAACTCGCGGTCACAGCCGTCGGCCCCGCAGGTGGGTGTGAGTTCGTCGAGCACGGTCTCCTGTTGGGCCTCCGGGAGTATCAACCCGAGCCACGGCCCCGGAGTGAAACTGGAACTGAAACCGGACCCCGCGGTGTGTTCGAAGCCGATATACGAGCGTAGCGACTCCGCTCACACATGCAGGTCGGAGCACACGTGTCGGTCGCCGGCGGTGTCGAGAAGGCCGTCGACCGTGAACTCGATGTCGGCGGGAACTGCGGACAGATATTCACGACCTCCCCGCAGGTCTGGCGGGACCCGGGTCTGGAGGACGACGAGGCCGAGCAGTTCAGGACCGCCTCCCGCGAGGCCGGTGTCGGCCCCTGGGTCATCCACGCCTCGTACCTGGTGAACCTGGCGACACCGAAGGCGGACCTCCGGGAGAGGTCGGTCGCGAGTATGCAGGCAGAACTCGACGCCGCCGACCGTCTCGGGATCGAGTACGTCAACGTCCACCTGGGTGCTCACACCGGCGCGGGTGTCCAGCAGGGGTTAGACAACGCCGCGAGCGTGCTGGACGACCTCGACGTACCCGACGGTGTCACGGTGCTGGTCGAGTCCGACGCCGGGAGCGGCACCAAACTCGGTGACGAGTTCGACCACCTCGCGGCGGTGCTCGACCGCTCCGCGCAGGAGCTCGAGGTCTGTCTCGACACCGCCCACGTGTTCGCCGCCGGCTACGACCTCTCGACACCCGAGGCCGTCGACGCGACGCTCGCGACGTTCGACGACGTGGTCGGCGTCGAGAACCTCGCGTACGTCCACCTCAACGACTCCAAACACGCCTGTGGCACCAACAAGGACGAACACGCCCACGTCGGCGAGGGCGAGATCGGCGTCGACGGGATGCGCGCGCTTCTCACCCACGAGGCCGTTCGGGACGTGCCGCTCGTGCTCGAGACCCCCGAGGAGAACGGCAAGGACTTTGCCTGGAACGTCGAGCGGACGCGGGAACTGGCCGGGTAACCGCCTACCTGACAGCGAACTGCCGTGTGAGTCGGTCATTCACGGGTAGTGGTCCCACGTTATAAGTTCACAGACACCGTGTAATCGAGTGATGACGGCAGTGGAGACGACGAACCTGACGAAGACGTACGGGGAGGTGGCCGCCCTGAACGGTCTCGACCTGACAGTCGAGCACGGGGAGCTCTACGCGTTGCTGGGGCCAAACGGGTCGGGAAAGACGACGACAATCGAGATTCTGACCGGACAGCGCACGCCCACAGAGGGGGACGCGAGCGTGCTGGGTGTCGACCCCGTCGAGGAACCCATCGAGGTGCGACGCTCTATCGGCATCCTGCCCGAGCGCGAGGACCCGCCGAGTTTCCTCACGCCGCGGGAGTATCTCGAGTTCGTCGGCGAGGTCCGCGATATCGACCCCGTCGGGGAGCGCATCGACCGGTGGGCGAGTCGCCTCGAGTTCCAGGGTGTGCTCGACACGCTCTCGACGGACCTCTCGGAGGGTGAACGACAGCGCGTGATGCTCGCGCAGGTGTTCATCCACGAGCCGGAGCTGGTCTTTATCGACGAGCCGCTGGTGAACCTCGACCCGCTGATGCAGGCGCAGGTCCGGGACCAGTTGCGCGAGTACTGCGAGGCCGGCAACACGCTCTTTCTCTCGACGCACTTCATGGAGGTCGCCGAGGAGCTGTGCACGCGGGTCGGCATCATCGCGGAGGGTGAACTCGTCGCGGAACGGGACCCGCGGACGGTCGACGAGGACCTGCTCGACACCTTCGCGACAGAGGTCGGCGGGCAGCGCGGCGCGGAGGTGGGGGTCCCGTGAGCGCACGCTCGCTCTCCGGGTCGCTGTTCCGCCGGATGCTGGTCGAGGAGTTTCGTATGCACTCCCGACTGTTTGGCTCCCGGCGGTTCGCCCTCTTTCCGCTGTTCACGGCGGCGCTGGTCGGGGTCGGCGTCTGGCTGCTCTCGGGCACCGACGTCTCGCTGGACCTCATCGTCGGTGGCCTGTTCGCGCTCGTGCTGTTCATGGGCTTTCAGGTCGGCACCGTCGGACTCGTCGGCCGCGACGCGATACGGGACGTTATCGGTGACGTGACCCTGCTCGTGTTCTCGGCACGCACCCTCCCGGTCTCCCGGCGGCGACTTCTCTTTGTCTTTCTGTTCAAGGACCTGCTGTACTACGTGGCGCTTTTCCTGACACCCATCGCGGTTGGCTTTCTGCCGGTGGTAGTCGACGGCGGGTTCACCGCCGGCGAGGTGGTCCTGCTGTGGGTGACAATCGCCGACACGTTCGCGCTCGGCGCGGGCACCAGTCTCGCGCTCGCCGGCATCGCCACCCGGAGTCGGCTCGCGGTACTCGGAATCGTCGCCGGTATCGCCGCGCTCGTCGCGCTCGAACCCGACCTGATGCTCTCGCTGTCGCCGTACGCGCTGTACGCCGACCCCTCGGTCACGACGTTCCTCTCGGGGTCGGTGTTGCTCGTCGTCGCGGTGGTGTCCGGACCGTTGCTCTTCCAGCCCCCGACCCGGGACCGCGTCCAGCGGGCCGGCGACGAGCGCTACCGGCAGTTCCACCGCTTCGGCGACGCGCTGACCGCCCGCCCGCTGGTCGAGGTGACCCGCTCCAGCGGGTCGGTCTGGAAGGTGGCGTTCTCGCTCGGCGTGCTCTTCGGCGTCGCCGCCCTGTTGCTCGCCAGCATCACCGCCGAGAACGCGATGAACATCGACCCCTCGGCCGGTATCGCCTTCGGCACGCTGCTCGGTCTGGGAACCTTCACCACCTACAACTGGGTGACCCAGAACGACGACGACCGCGAGTACCTGCGCTACCCCGAGCGGATGGGGGCGGTCTTCGCGGGCAAGCGCCGGGCCTTTCTGGTGCTCTCGCTCCCGACCGGACTGGTGTATCTCGCCCTCGCCGGTCTGCTTTTCCCCGGCGTGGAACTGCTGCTCGGTGTGGTTGTGTTCCCGTTGCTGTCGCTGTACGTGTTCGGTCTCACGGCATACCTGACCGGACTCTCACCGAACGAGTTGCTGTTCAACACGCCGCTGTTCGCGGTGTACGGGTTCGGCCTGATGGCGGTGGCCGTTCCACTCCTCATCTCGGCGCTCGCGTTCGACGAGTGGCCGCTCCTCGCGGCCGGCGTCGCTGTCGGACTCGCCGTTCTCGCCGGTCTCGTCGGTCTCGCGCTCTCGCGCCGGACCGGCCCGCGCTGGCACGAGCGCCTGCGCACAGCGTCGTAGCGCCGGACCGCCCGGATTCACTCCTCCCCGAGAATCCCGCGCTCGGTCATCCTCGCGGGGTCGAGCACCTCGTCGGCCTCCGCCTCGGTCAGGTAGCCCCGCTCGACTGCCACCTCGCGAACGGACTTGCCCTCTTTCAGCGCCGCCTTTGCAACCTCACTCGCCCTGTCGTAGCCGATGGCGGGGTTGAGTGCCGTCGCGAGGGCCATCGACTGCTGGACCTGCTCGGCGCAGTGCGCCTCGTTTGCCTCGAGTTTCGCGACGAACCTCTCCGCGAACACCTCGCTGACGTTCGCGAGTAACTCGGCGGACTGCAGGAAGTTGTACGCGATAACGGGCTTGTAGAGGTTGAGCTCGACCTGCCCCCGGGACGCGCCGGCGGCGATGGTGGCGTCGTTGCCGACGACCTGTGTGTGGACCTGGTTGACCGACTCCGCGATAACGGGGTTGACCTTTCCCGGCATAATCGACGAACCGGGCTGGTTCTCGGGCTGTTCGAGTTCGCCGAGACCGTTGCGGGGCCCGGAGGCGAGCAGCCGGAGGTCGTTTGCGATCTTGTTCAGACTGCCCGCGACGGTCCGGAGCGCGCCGTGGGCCTCGCTCATCGCGTCGTGGGCGGCCTGTGCCTCGAAGTGGTTGTCCGCCTCGCGAAACGAGATGCCGGTCTCCTCGGAGATGTACTCGGCCGCGCGCCACGGAAACTCGGGGTGGGTGTTCAGCCCCGTCCCGGTCGCCGTCCCGCCGAGCGCGAGCTCCGAGAGTCGCTCGCGACTCGACCGGACCCGCTCGATACCCTTTTCGACCTGTGTTCGGTAGCCCCCGAACTCCTGACCGAGTGTCACCGGCGTCGCGTCCTGGAGGTGTGTCCGGCCGGTCTTCACCACGTCGGCGAACGCCTCCTCGGCGGCGGCGAGTTCGTCCTCCAGAGCCGCGAGTGCGGGCAACACGTCGAACTCGACGGCCTCGAGTGCCGCGACGTGCATCGCCGTTGGAATGACGTCGTTGCTGGACTGTCCGTAGTTGACGTGGTCGTTCGGGTGAATCTCGCGGCTCCCCACCTCGCCACCGGAGAGCTCTGTCGCACGGTTCGCGATGACCTCGTTCGCGTTCATGTTCGTCGAGGTGCCCGACCCGGTCTGGAAGATATCGACCGGGAACTGGTCGTCGTGCTCGCCGGCGATGACCTCGTCGGCAGCCGCGACGATGTGGCCGGCGACGTCCTCGTCGAGCAGTCCGAGGTCGGCGTTCGCCCGGGCGGCGGCCTTCTTGACGACACCCAGCGCCCGGACGAACCGGCGGTCGAAGGTGAGTGAGCTGACCGGGAAGTTCCCGAGCGCACGCTGTGTCTGTGCGCCCCAGTAGGCCGCTGCCGGCACCTGCATCTCGCCGAGACTATCCTCTTCGGTGCGGTAGTCCTCACTCATGACTGGGTGGTCGGCCGGGCACGGCTAAACGGTACCGATGTGCGCACAGACAGCGGGGTGGTCAGGTCGGCAGTTCGACTGTGTGGTCGGACTGGAGCCAGGCGCTTGGCTCCTCGCGGTCGTAGATGACGGTGTCTCCCTCGTCGATCTCCAGCAGCGCGTATCTGTCGTCCGATTCGCCGACGGCGGTGGGTGCGTGGTCAGTCATCTGCTGTGTACGACTCCTGTATGCTACTATCTGGCACACGCGCCTATAAATCTTTTCTGGCGGTGTGAGGACCGAACACGAGTGAACAGCGGTCGTTGCTCCGGAGGTATGTCGACCGGTCAACAGTTCGTCGGCGGCGGTCAGTCGTCGTCGACGTTCACACCGGAGTCCGGGGGGATGTCACCACTGTTGGCAGTCGGCTCCGTGCCGTCGACATCGAGTACCTCCTCGACCTGTGTCAGGACGATAACGGCACCGACAGCCGCGAGGGTGGCCGCGAGGACGAACGGTACCGCGAACCCGTACGTGACCAGAAAGCCCGACAGGAGCGGGCCGGCGGCGACGCCGAACCCGAACGCCATCGTCAGCACCGACAGCGTCGACCCGGAGGAGTCGGGCGATGCGAGGTCACCGGCGAGTGCCAGCGCCGGTGCGAACACCATCGCGCCGGCGACGCCCTGCGCGAACCGCGCCAGCACCATCAGCCACGAGGCGCGGACAAAGCCCTGTGCGAGTGTCGTCGGAACCAGTAGCACCGTTCCGAGGAGGATGAACCGGCGGCGGCCGTAGAAGTCGGTGGCCCGGCCGATGGGGGCCTGGAGGAGAATCTGTGCCAGCACGAACGCCGCGAACTGGAGACCGAACATCTGTGCCCCCTGGTCGAGACGCTCGTTGACTGGGGTCCCGAGTGTCGCGAACACGGCGATGCCAAGCGCCATGAAAAACGAGACCACACCGAGCGCGAACACGGGGTCGAGCAGGTTGTCGCCGTCGCGGTCGAACACCCGGATGCTGGCCGAACTCCGGTCTGGTTCTGTCGGCTCGATATCCGGGTCACGTATGGTGAACAACACGAGCAGGAAACTCACCACGGCGGTCGACGCGGCAAAGTAGAACGCGGCGTCGAACCCGGTGAGCGAGAGTGCGAGTCCACCCAGGTCCAGCGAGTACGGACCGGCAGCCACGACAGCACCGCCGGCGATGGGACCGACACCGAACCCGACGAGTCGGAACGTGTTGTAGGTCCCCATGTTCCCGCCGCGGTTGTCGTCGGACGCGAGGTCGTTGACCAGCGCCACCGTCGTCGGGATGATGAGCGCCCCGGCGATTCCCTGGAGTACGCGCAAGCCGACGAGATGCCAGTACTTCGTCGCAAAGGAGTACGAGACACCGGCCGTCGCGATGAGCACCAGTCCCGCGAGCACGAAGATCTTGCGCCGGCCGACCCGGTCGGAGAGCCGCCCGGTCAGCGGTTGGAGCGGGCTGTTGACCAGTCCGAACAGCGCGAGCACGATTCCGGTGATCGCCACCTCGGTTAGCCCGAACGTCGACCCGCCGACGAACTCACTGCCGATGAATATCGGAAGCACGACAATCAGAAACGAGTTGCCGACGGACTCCGCCATCCGGGCCAGCGCGAGCGCCAGCACCTGCGGGTCCACGCCAAACACCCGTCTCATCGGTCTTGGTCACCTGACCGTAACATACCCGAGATAGGTGCCGAACGCTCTATAAGCTTGTGTGAGTGTCCGACCCACCCTCTCGACCGGGCGGCAGTTTGGCAGGTCTTCCCGAGACCGTTTCCGCCGGTGACGGCGTGACACGATGTCGTCGGACAGAGTAACTGATTTACCCGCCGGCGACCCACACCCACGTCGTGACAGACGATACACGGCGCCAGGAGCGACTCGACCGCACGCCGACACCGGGTCGGGCAAACTCACTGTGGAACTGGCCGGAGGCCAAACACCCGTTGCGGGTGGTGCTCAACTACGTCGTCATCGTCGTCTGTCGCCTGTTGCCGAGTCTCCGGCTGAAAAGTTGGCTGTTCCGGCGACTCGGGATGACCGTCGGTGCGCGGGTCGGGTGGGGACTCGAGTCGACCCCGGACGTGTTCTGGCCCGAGCGGATCACCGTCCGCGACGACGCCATCGTCGGGTACGACGCGACGATACTCTGTCACGAGTTCCTGCAAGACGAGTACCGGGTCGGGGAGACAGTCGTCGGCGAGCGGGCGATGGTCGGTGCGGGGGCGGTTCTCCTGCCCGGTGTCGAGGTGGGTGCAGACGCGCGGGTGGCAGCGAACTCGCTGGTCGCCGAGGACGTTCCGGCGGGCGCGACGGTGGCCGGTGTCCCGGCGGAGGTGGTCGGCGACGGGGTCGGGTCGGAAACCACCGAGTGACGGCACCGGACCGTTATCGATTTGCCCGCGCTCCGCGTCGTGGCGATATGGACGAATCCACGGCAGGCCCCGGGACAGGGCCGGCGTCGGACACCCTGCCGCGGTGGGTCGCGCCCGTCCCGCGGGCCGTCGAGACACTCGGGTTGCAACTCGTCTGGGCTGTCGTCGTGGTCAACCTCGTCGGCACCGCCTTCGGGTTCTGGTTCTACCGGTTCCAGTTTGCCGACACCCCCGCCGTGATGCTCCCTTTTGTTCCCGACAGTCCGGGGGCGACGCTGCTGATCGCGGTCGCGCTCGGTCTCTGGGCGCTCGGTCGCCCGAACGAGTACGTGACCGCGCTCGCCTTCTTCGGCAACATCATCCTCGGTCTCTGGACACCCTGGGTGTTGCTGGTGTTCTCCGACGCCTCTATCGCACAGAGCGGGCTCCCCCTGCACGCGTTCCTGGTCGTGAGCCACCTGGCGATGGTCCTCCAGGCGCTCGTGTTACACCGCATCGCCGAGTTCCGCCTCCGCGCTGTCGCAGTCGCCGCCGTGTGGTACAGTCTCAACCTGACCGTCGATTACTTCTACCCGGTTGTCGGCGCCGGCGGCGGCGACACGTTCCTCCCGGCGAAACCACACCACACCTGGATTCCAGTGACACGCGACAGTGTGGTCGCGGGCACCGCAACCGCGTTCCAGATTGCCGCGCTCGGTGCCGTTCTCGCGACGATTCTCGCGGTCTTTCTCGCCCTGAGTATCAGAATCGGGAAACTCCGAGCGGAGACCCGCCCCGGACGCTGACCGCGGCAGACACACTCCGCCTGCATCCGAGAGCGGACGCCACCGAGCAACGTCGTGGCTGCCGAACGAGAGACCAGGACCTCACACACGGAACTCGACCGCACAGTGTGGTGCACAACG
>CAYZGA010000086.1:6440-10337 GCA_964477945.1 uncultured Halobacteriales archaeon | reverse complement strand
AAAGGCGTCCACCTCGTCGAGCGCGTAGAACGGGGCGGGGTTGTGCTGCTGGATCGCGAAAATAAACGCGAGCGCGGTCAGGGACTTCTCGCCGCCGCTCATCGCGTCGAGGCGCTGGATGGGCTTGTCACCGGGCTGGGCTTTCATCGTCAGTCCGCCCTCGAAAGGGTCCTCCTCGTCTTCGAGGTGCAGGCGACCGGTCCCGTTCGAGAGCCGCTCGAACACCGACCGGAACTGCTCGTCGATCGCCTCGTAGGCGTCCATGAACGTCTCCCGCTTGCGGGCCTCGTAGGTCGCGATGCGCTCGCGGATGCCGTCGGCCTCCTCGACGAGCGTGTCACGTTGCTCGCGGAGCTCCGCGAGGTCGGCCTCCACCTGGTCGTACTCCTCGATAGCGAGCATGTTGACCGGTTCCAGCGCCACCATCTCCGCCTCGAGACGGTCGAGCTCTTCCTCGACGGTCTCGTGGTCCGGAATCTCCGCGGGGTCGTACTCGCCGACCGCCGACTCCAGTTCCGCGATCTCCCACTCCAGGCGGTCCCGCTCGTCGCGGTGCTCGGTGAGGTCGCTCTCGACCTGCGTGACCTGCTCGCGTGCCTCGTTGCGCCGCTCCTGTGCCGCCCGGACCGTCTCGCGCAACTCCTCGCGCTCGGATTTGAGGTCGACCAGCTCCGACTCCAGGTCGGCCACCTCCTCCTGTTTCGCATCGAGGTCGGTCTCCCGGTCGTCGATCTCCTCGCGCAGCTCCTCGATGCGCTCCTCGGCTGCGGCTTGCTGTTCCTCCGCGGCTGTGATCTCCTCGCGCAGCTCCTCGATTGCCGCCTCGGCGTAGTCGCGTTCGAGTTCGAGCTCTGTTATCTCCTCGTCCAGCGTGCTCCGGCGGTCCTCGAGGTCGTCGATGTCCTCGCGCAACTCCTCGGCGGTCGCGGTCAGCGCCGGCAGTTCCGAGTCCTCGACGGTCGCCTCGAGGTCCGCAATCTCGCTCTCGATATCGGCAATCTGCTCGTTCTTCTCGGCGATCGCCGCCTCCAGTTCGTCCATCTCCCCGGCGACGTCCTCGCGGTCGGCGGCAATCTCGGTCAGGTCGGCCTGGAGCTGTTCGATGCGCTCCTCGGTCTCCGCGATGTCGTCCCGTCGGGCCTCGATATCCGCCCGGATCTCGCGGACCTGTTCGGCGGCGTCGGTCTCCCTGTCACGGGCGTCTTCGAGCCGTTCCTCGACGCCGCGCAACTCCTCGCGGACCGACTGCCGGCGCTTTTCGAGCTCCTGGATGCGGGCGGCGACCCGGTCGAGTCGACCGCCGCCGCCCTCGAAGGAGTACCGGGACCCGCTCTTCGAACCGCCGGTCATCGCACCCGACGTCTCGACGAGGTCACCGTCGAGTGTGACCAGCCGGCACTCGCCCATCAGCCCCCGTGCGGTGTCGATATCCTCGACGACGAGCGTATCCCCCAGCACGTACGAGAAGATACCGGCGTACTGCGGGTCGAAGTCCACGAGGTTGTACGCGAAGTCGACGACGCCCTCGCGGGTCGGCAGACCCGGCAGCGACCGCCGGTGCATCTCGGTCAGCGGGAGAAACGTGGCCCGCCCGGCGTTGCGCGACTTGAGGTAGTCGATACAGCGCTGTCCGACCCCGTCGTCGTCGACGACGACGTTCGCGAGTCGCCCGCCGGCGGCGGTCTCACACGCCGTCGCGTACTGGCCGGGAACACTCCCCAACTGGCCGACCGTGCCGTGAACGCCCTCGACATCGGCGTTCAGGATGGCTGTCACCGCCCGACCGTAGGAACTATCCCCCGTCTGGCCGGCCTTTGCTTCGAGTTCGGCGTACTCCTGCTGAGCGGCGTTCAGGTCGTCCTCTATCTCGTCGAGCTGGTCCTGCAGGTCGCGTTTCTCCGCCCGCAGGTCGTCGACCACCTCGGCGATCGTCTCCTTGTTCGCGCTCGCCTTCTCGAGTTCGCGCTCGAGGTCCTCGATCTCGGTTTCGAGGTCCGGAATCCGCTCGCGGGCGGCGGCGAGTTCCGCCTCGGTCTCGCGTTCCTCGGTCTCGCGGCGGCGGGCCTCGTCGATGAGCCGGTCCTGCTCGCGCTGGAGCTCGTTTTTCTCCGCCCGGGCCGCCTCCAGGTCGGCCCGGCGCGCCTGGAGTGTCTCCTTTACCTGCTCGAACTCCTCGCCGAGGTCGTCGATACGGGCTTCGACCTCGGCGAGACGCTCCTCGGTCTCCTGTACCGTCGCGGCCACCGACGACCTGTCGACTTTCCGCTCGCGGATCTCCGTCTCCAGTTCGTCGACCCTCTCCTGTTTGCGGTCGATCTTCACGAACGCCTGCCGGCGCTCGGTCTCCGCGGTTTCGATGCGCTCGCGCTGGCTCTCGACCGCGTCCTCCAACCGCGCGATGTCCCCCTTTATTTCCTCGATCTCGCGTTTGAGCTCGAGCTGTTCGTCTTCGCCCTTGCGCTCTATCTCCTCGTTGAGCGCGTCGAGCTCCGATTCGAGGTCCATCACCTCGCGCTGGCGCTCGTCGAGGGTCTCCTGGCGCTCGGCCAGGCGGTCCTCGGCGGCCTCGATGTCGGCCTCGACAGCCGCGAGTGACTCGCGGCGCTCCTCCAGTTCGGCGGCCTTGCGGTAGCCCTCGTAGGTCTCCCGTTGCTCGCGCAGGTCCTGGTACTGGAGCGCGGTCTCGCGCTCGTCGGCCAGCTGGTCGAGGCGGTCTGTCTTCTCCTCGATGCGCAGCTCCGCCTCGTCGACGCGCTCCTCGACGACATCGAGTTCCTCGAACGCGTCGGCTCTCTTCGCGTCGAACTCAGCGACCCCGGCGATCTCGTCGATTATCTCGCGGCGTGTCCGGGGTGTCATGTTGATGAGTTCGGTCACGTCACCCTGCATGACGACGTTGTACCCCTCAGGTGCGACACCGGCGGTCGCCAGCAGGTCCTGGATGTCACCGAGGTTCACCGAGCGGTCGTTGATATAGTAGTAGGAGTAGTAGTTCTGCTCGGTCTCCTTGACGCGGCGCTTGATGCGGATCTCCTCCACGTCACCGACCGACTCCGTGCCGGCGGCACTGACCACCTGCTGGCGCGAGAGCGTCCGGTCGCTGTTGTCCAGCACCACCTCGACGCTCGCCTCCCGGTCGCCCTGGAACGACTCGCCCTCCTGGTGGCCGGGGTTGTAGATGAGGTCTGTCAGCTTCTCCGCCCTGATACCGGAGGTGCGAGCGAGCCCCAGCGCGAACAGGATGGCGTCGATGACGTTTGACTTGCCCGAGCCGTTTGGTCCTGTAACGGCTGTGAAATCACGGTACAGCGGGATACGGGTCCGCCGACCGAAGCTCTTGAACTTGTCGAGAACGAGTTCGGTGATGTACATACAGGGTGAGGACCGCGGGAGTCACGACGAACGGTCAGGCGATGATGATGTCGTTGTCGCTGTCTTCCGTGTCGTCTTCTGGTTCGTCGCCGTCGCTGTTAGATGCTTCGTCCGCGGACGTCGCGTCGCCCATCATCTCGGCCCCGTCCGTGAGACTCTGCCCCTGACTCTGTGGCTCCTCGTCGACTGTCTCCGCCGCCTGCTCCTCGTCCTCGTCGTCGGTTGCTGTCTCCGCCGCCTGCTCCTCGCCGGGTTCCCGCTCGGGCGTGTCGTCCTCGGTCTCGGTCTCAGCCTCGGCCTTGGCGTCCTCCAGTTCCCGGAGTCGAACCTTGCACTCGACGAGTTCGTCCGTGAGCCCCCTCACGGACGCCTCCAGTTCCTGAACACGCGATTCCAGCTCGTCGACTCTGTTTGGACACATGTATACAACAGGTTTTGCTCCGGTCAGATAAACGTGTGTCAGACATTGATACAGAGGCCGACAGAACCCGACACCGCCCCCGACCGGTCCGCGCTGTCGGGACC
>CAYZGA010000086.1:0-6340 GCA_964477945.1 uncultured Halobacteriales archaeon | reverse complement strand
CTTTCACTCGAAAATCTTATTTTCCGAAGATGATGTACCCATACGCATATGGACAGTCCGAACGTGCTGCTCGTCGTGCTGGACACCGCGCGGGCCTCCCGTGTGTACGACCCGGACCTGATGCCGAATCTGAACCAGTTCGCTGAGGGGGCAGCCACGTACACGGACGCGTACACGACAGCGCCGTGGTCGCTTTCCTCGCACGCGTCGATGTTTACCGGCAACTACACCTCCACGCACCGGACACACGCCGACAATCCGCAGTTCGAGCCCGAGACGACACCGCTCGCAACACGACTCGACGACGCGGGTTACGAGACGCTGGCGTACTCGAACAACTTCTGGGTCAGCCCGAGTTTCGGGTTCGACGCCGGGTTCGACAGCTACCGTGTCGGCTGGGAGCTGTTCGAGGGCGGCGAGGGGTTCGCCGAGGTAGGAAAGGAAAACAGGTCGGTAAGCGACCGGGTCCGCGCGTTCCTCCCGAAATTGCGCTCGCGGGACGGTCTGAAGACACTGGCGAACGTGCTGTACTTGGTGACACTCTGGGACCGCTACGACAGCGGTGCCCGACGCACGACACGCCGGGCAGAGCGGTGGGTCAGCGGGACCGACGAGCCGTTTTTCGTGTTTCTCAACTACCACGAGCCGCATCTCGACTACGACGCCCCGGACGAGTACATCGCCGAGGTGACACCCGACGGTATGTCGCCGCCGTCGGCCGACGAGGTCAACCAGGAGGCCTGGGCCTACGTCACCGGCGAGGTAGAGATGGACGAGTCGGATTTCAGACGGCTCAGACTGCTGTACGACGCGGAGTTGCGGTACCTCGACAGCCGGCTGGGACAGCTGTTCGACACGCTGGAGCGGGAGGGCAAGCTCTCGGAGACGCTGGTCGTCGTGACGAGCGACCACGGCGAGAACCTCGGCGACCACGACCTGATGGCCCACCAGTACTGCCTGTACGACACGCTGATGCACGTCCCACTGATCATCCGCGGTCCGGGGGTCGAACCGGGGACACGCGAGGGACTCGTCGAGTTGCGCGACCTCTACCCGACGATACTCGACGCGGCGGGTGTCGAGACCGACCCGGCACCGGAGCGTGACCTCCGCGGTGACCCCGGCAGAGAGCAGGTCGGGGCCGAGTACTGGACACCGCCCTGTCCAACGGCGGAACTCCGGGCAGACTACGGCGAGTTGCCCGAGCGGGTCCAGAAGTTCGACCGCGGGTTGCAGGCGGTCCGAACCCGCGAGTGGAAACTCGTGCTCGGTACCGACGGCTCGACGCGGCTGTACAACCTCGGCGAGGACCCGCAGGAACAGACCGACGTGAGCCAGGACCACCCGGCGGTTGTCGAGCGACTCTCCGGGTGGATAACAGACCGGTTCGACTCGATTTCGGCCGACGACGAACAGACAGACCCCGACGTCTCCCCCGTGGTCACCGACCGACTCGAGGAACTCGGCTACCTGTAATGCAACTCGACCGACGACACGCCGCGGCTGCAGTTCTCGCGTGGGTAGCTGTGTACGGCGTGTTCGTCGTGCTGGCCGGTCCGACCGAGTTCGTCGATGTCGCGACGGACATCTCCGGCCCCCGGCTGGTCGTGATGATGGCGCTGAACCTGCTCGGGACCCTCGTGATGGGGCTGGTGCTGTACACAGTCGGCCGCAGGGTCGGACTGGGTATCTCGCCGGGTGAGAGTATCCTCCTGAACGCGACAATCGGGCTGGCGAGCAACCTGACACCGTTCGGGCAGGCGAGCGGTCTCCCCATCGGCGGGGCGATTATCTCGCGGTGGACCGGCGAGCGCTTCGAGAAGGGGCTCGCCGCGCTGTCGATGAAGGAGGTCGCCGGGTTCGCACCCGCGATTCTGGTGTTCATCCTCGGCGGAGGCTACATCGCGCTCTACGACCCGACGGTCCCCTCGCAGGTGCGCTCGCTGGTCGGTACGTTCAGCATCGGTGTCACCCTGCTGGTGGTCGTCGCCGTGGTGATCTACCGGAACCCCGACACCGCACAGCGAGTCGTCCAGCGGGTCGTCACAGCCCTGAACCGGGGGCTGGTGCACCTCCCGTGGGTCTCGAAACTCGACGAGGCCGAGGTGCGCGAGCGGATCGACTCGTTCGCGGCGTCGGTGGGTGACGTTACATCGGACCCGCTCACCCTCGCTGTTGCGGGGACACTCACCACGAGCAGGGTCGTCGTCCAGGGGCTGTTGCTCTGGGTCACGCTCGCCGGTGTCGGTGTCAACGTGCCGCTCGCGGTGACAGTGTTCGTCATCCCCGTCTCGCTGCTCGCCTCCGCGCTCCCGCTACCGGGTGGGAGCGGCGGTGTCGAGGGAACACAGATCCTCCTGTTGCTCGGGATGGCAGGCGGCAGCGAGACGGCCATCATAGCCGGGGTTACGGTGAGCCGCGGCCTGGTCTTCTGGACACCAATCGTGGCCGGCTCGCTCACGCTGGCCGGTATCCAGGTCAAGCGTCGACTCCCTGTCGGGGGATGAGTCCGGGAACAGGATTCGGGTGTCGGAGAGCCACCCGTGTCTCGAACGGGTCGCGGCGAGCAGGCGGTCCCCTCCAAAAACGTTTAGCCCCGCGGCGGCCAACCGCGGGTAATGGCACAAGCACAGCGGGACCGTGCGGTCGTCATCGGGCTGGAGGTACACGTCCAGCTCGAGACCGACACCAAGATCTTCTGCGGTTGCTCGACCGAACCCGCCGACGAGCCAAACAGCCAGACCTGTCCGGTCTGTCTCGGCCTGCCGGGGGCGCTGCCGGTGCTCAACGAGGCCGCAGTCGAGGCCGCGGTGAAGGTCGGCAAGGCAATCGACGCCACAATCCCGGCCGAGACACGGTTCCACCGGAAAAACTACTACTACCCGGACCTGCCGAAGAACTTCCAGATAACCCAGTACGACGAACCCATCTGCCAGGACGGCCACCTCGAGTTCACCGTCGAAGGGGAGCGCCGGTCGGTCGGTATCCGCCGCGCCCACCTCGAAGAGGACCCCGGGAGCCTCCGACACAAGGGTGGCTCCATCGACACCGCCGAGTACACGCTGGTCGACTACAACCGCGCCGGCGTCCCGCTGATGGAGGTCGTCACCGAACCTGACTTCCGCGGTCCCGACGAGGTGCGCGCGTTTCTCGCGAAACTCGAGGAGGTCCTCGAGTATCTCGGTGTGTTCGACGCCTCCCGGGACGGCAGTCTCCGCGTCGACGCGAACCTCTCCGTGGTCGAAACCGACGGCGACGACATCGACGAGGCGACACTCGAGGCGGCAAACCGGACCGAGGTAAAGAACATCTCCAGCCACAAGGGCGCACAGAAGGCCCTCGCATACGAGGCCCAGCGGCAGAAAAACGCGCTCAAGCGGGGCAAGGCGGTCACACAGGAGACCCGACACTGGGACGAGTCCCGCGGCATCACCGTCTCGATGCGCTCCAAAGAGGAGGAGAAAGATTACCGGTACTTTCCCGAGGCTGACCTGCCGCCGCTGCAGGTCAGTGACTGGAAAGAGCGCATCGAGATCCCCGAGTTACCCGACGCCCGCCGCGAGCGCTTCAAGACGGAGTACGGCCTGAGCACCGAGGCCGCGGACAAACTGACGAGCACGAAACAGGTTGCGGACTTCTACGAGGCGGTTGCGGGCGAGTTCGACCCCGACCTCGCGGCGACGTGGGTTGCCGACGAGCTGCTGGGCGAGCTCAACTACCGCGGTATGGCGATCACCGACATCGAGGACCGTCTCGACGAGGTCACCCGACTCGTCGAACTGGTCGCCGACGAGGAGATCACGAGCAAGAACGCCCGGGAGGTGGTGCTCCGCGAGATGCTCGACAACGAACGTGACCCCGACACCGTGGTCGACGAGGAGGGACTCGGGAAGACCGGCGGTGACGAGGTGCAGGCTGCCGTCGAACGGGCGATCGACGACAACCCCGACGCGGTCGATGACTTCCACGCGGGCGAGAGCGGCGCGCTCAACTACCTCGTCGGGCAGGTGATGCAGGCCACCGGCGGGAGCGCCGACCCCGGCGACGTGAACCGACTCCTCCGCGAGCGACTGTAGCACGACGCTCGGCGAGGGGTCCAGTGCCCCGGGCAACCTATCGGTCGAAGTCACGGCACAGTTGCACGACGTGTCCGGGTGCTGTCGCCGTTCCACCCGAAACAGACGGGTGAGAGAACCACGCACACGCGGGTTCCATCCGAAGCGGAGGTGAGACGGAATCGGCAGACGGAATCTCTACCCGAAACGGGGGGCGAGACGAATCCGCGGTAGTTTTTACTCGCCTCTCGAACCGGACGTATGAGAGAACGAGTCCGGGCCCAGGGGCACGGGAACGTCACGGCCGCGCACGCGAGCACGTTCGAGGTGACGAGCGACGACTACCTGACCCCGGCGGGTGACTGCATCCTCGGAACCGAGGCGGACCGCGTGCCGGCGGAGTTCGACGAGGCCTTCGTGACGGCGTGCCAGCAGGCCGATGCGAGTATCCGTGTGCGACTGGCGGCGAACGGGCACGTGGAGCACGTTGAGGGACGGGGCCACCCGGACCTGACGTTCGCGAGCGAGCGGTCACTGGTCTGTCGGACCAGCGAGTACGTCGACGACCGTACTGTCGCTGTCGGGATGGACCGGGCCGCCGGAGACCTCGACCGGGACCTCGTCACTGCACTCGCCGACGGCGCAGACCTGACAGTGACGCTGACTGTAGAGTGATCCGGCACGGCGGCGCTCGCGTCCTCTGACGGCGGGACAGCACCACCGTCGAAAGAGGGAGACAGCGCGAAGCGGGGCTCGGTCCCGTTCGAGAGGGGGATGCTCACTGCTCGTCCCAGCGTTCCGGCATCTGGATAGTGTACTTGCCGTCCTCGCGGAGCGCGACGATGTACTCCTCGCGGTCGTACAGTTCCATCAGGTTGAGTTCGTACTGGCCGGGTGCGACCACACGAATCGACTCGAACTGGTCGTTGAGTTCTGCCCGGAGTTCCGAGAGCGACGGTCGCTCGCCGTCGTCCCGGGGAACCGTCTCGTCGTCTTCCTCCGTCGTCTCCTCGGACCGCGCCGAGATGGGTCGCGGGTCGGGAACCGGCGGGCGGTCCGGCGGGTTCTCGGGGAGGGCATCCGCCTCGACGATGTCACGCCGGGCCTCCGACTGTGCGTCCCCCTCACCCTCCGGACTGGCCGCTGGTCCGGAGTCTTTCCCGACCGTTGCGCTCTCCTCGCCGGACCGTGCGGTGTCCGACACCGGCGTGTCCGTCTCTGTCACCTCGTTTTCGGTCACGGCGGGTTCGGTGGTCGTCCCGTCCGGTGTGTCGGGTTCGGTCTCCGCCACGGCAGACCCGTCTGTCTCGTCGCCGACCGTCTCGGGGTCGCTCTCGTCGACTGCCGGTGAGTCGGCTGTCTCCTCGGTTGCCCCGGACCCGGCGACTCGTGGCCCTGCCGTGCCGTCGTCGCGCTCGTTGGCACCGTCGTCGCGCTCGTCGGCACCGTCGGGACGTTCGTCGGCACCGGACCGGTCAGCGGGCCGACGGCTCCCGGAGACCAGATTCCGGACCGCCGAGGCGGCGTTGCCGACGGTCCGGGCGACACCGTCGACATCCGGACCGGGCGGGTCCGGCGGCGTATCGCCCGGGTCGTCAGGGGATGCCGCTTCCGGGCGGAACTGGAACGTGGTTCCGCCACAGTCCGGGCATCCGGAGAGCATCTCCTTCGAACCGTCGGCGAACGCGCGACCACACTCGGTGCACTCGTGGGGCATCCGTGCTACTGTGAGACGAGCGTCTGGATGAGCGTCTCGTCCTTGTGGAGCGTCTCGATTCTGTTCGCCGGCCCGATGACGGTCAGTTTCTTCGGTGAGTCGTTACCCAGCAGTCGACTGAACAGGCCGCCGCTCGAACTGGGTTTCGGGTACGTCTCGATCTCGATCCCCTCGAACTCGTCGGGGTTTATCTCCGACATCGTCACCTCGATGAGTTTCGACTCCTCCTCGGGTGAGAGCCCCTCCTCCAGAATGACGATGTTCCCGTCGTGGACACCGTCGAGGATGAGCCGTATCTTCTCCATGCTGGCGAGTCCGTCCATGCGCTCGCCGCTGATCAGGTCGATCTGAACGCCGTCGTTGCCGTTTCCGTCTCCGTCTGGTTCCGTTATCTCAGGCATAGTGTCACCCGAAGTACTCCGCAACCTTGTCGTAGACCTCGTCCATGTTGTCCCCCTCGAGGGCGGACAGCGGGATGGTCTCGTGCTGGGGAAAGGCGTTGCGGATGCGCTGGACGCTCGCCTCCTCCAGGTCGATCTTGTTCGCGAGTATCAACACCGGCAGGTCC
>CAYZGA010000085.1:2802-10414 GCA_964477945.1 uncultured Halobacteriales archaeon | reverse complement strand
CTTCCCCGTGCCAGGGGGATGATCTACCGCTGATCTACGAGCCCGCACGCAATCGTGATTTTTCGGTCCCGTTGGATAAACCCATCGGACGCTCTCGACCGGGAACGGACTGTTTATACCTGTGAGCGGGCAACTACCGGTTACAGATGCCCAACTCGAACGGACCGAAGCAAGGAACCCGGCACAAGCTCCAGAACGACGCCCGCGAGAGTGGCACCTCCCCCCCACAGCGCGCCGTGCAGCAGTTCGACGAGGGTGACACCGTCCACCTCACCATCGACCCGAGCGTCGAGGACGGCCGGTATCACCCCCGATTCAACGGCGAAACCGGCACCGTGGTCGGTACACAGGGAAAGGCCTACCAGGTCGAGATTACCGACGGCGGTGTCGAAAAGAAGCTCATCTCTCTGCCCGCGCACCTGACACTACAAGAGTAACTGCGGCTACGGAACTGACTACCGGGTATCAAAAAGCCGGTTGGAGGCGTACACCCGGTTGTGTTGTCAGAGGCACGGTCCGGTTCTGCTCCCCAACGCGGCGTTCGTACTAACCACCTCCACAGATAAAGATGTATGCCTAAGCGTACGCTGTATTTGATTACATCTCAGTCAGTATGCGGGATATGTCTCTGTCGACAAGTGGTCCGCGGTCAGTCACGGGTCACTCGACGTTCTCGCCCTGGTAGTGGCCGTCGTACTGGTGATCGTGTTTGGCCTTCGCGAGCACGAGTTGCGCGACGCGGGCGTCCCGTTCGAGTTCGACCGGGTGGTACACCTCGAGGAGTCCCTCGCCGCGGCCCTCGTAACCGGCGTCCCACACTGCGGTATCGAGCATACAGGCGTTGCGGAGCAGCGACGACCGGGGGTAGAGAAAGCCGACGTGTCCCTCGGGGATCCGGACCCGTTCACCGTAGCGAACAACGTACCCACCGGGGTCGAGCCGGTAGACACCATCCTCCGGGTCGCGCTCGCGCCGGTCGCCGACCGTCGTGCCGTCTGTCCCGATGCGACCGGGGGCGACCTGCTCGAACACGGCCGACACGGTCAGGTCGACACCGTTTGGTTGCACCTGCACCTGCGCGGTGTCCGTGACGTGGTCGGCGACGAACGCTCCGCTGCGGAACATGTGTCTGACTGTGGCGAGGAGTGACAAAGTCCTGCCGGTGTCACGCCCGGCGACCCTGGCAACAGACTGTTCGGAGGTCGGTGGTCGCACGCGACCAGCGAGTGTGGTGGTAACCGCAGTGTCACCGGATACTCACCTCGCCTCGGGAGAGTCTGTCTCTCGCACGCGACCCGGTCCGTCGGCGCAACCGGCGGAGTGTCAGGCGATACGCTCGTCGAGGATGAGACGGGTCTTCGTGGCGACCACATCATCGAGGTCACGGGCCCGCTGGATGAGCGCGTTGAGACTGGCCGTGTCGGCGACATCGACGACGAGAACGACGTCGGATTCGCCGGATATCTGCCAGGCGAAATCGACCGGATCCCACTCGGCGAGCAGGCCGCTCAACTCCCGGGTCCGGACGTTCACGTCGACGTCGAGTTCGACCATCGCGCGGACGTTCCCGGTCCGGGTCGCGACGGTGAACCGCTCGATGACGCCCGCCTCGACCATCTGGTCGACACGGTTGCGGACCGTCCCCTCGGACGTATCGACCTGCTCGGCGATCTCGGTAAACGGGGTGCGTGCGTCGCGCCGGAGGATGGCCAGTATCTCGCGGTCGAGGTCGTCCATCGGACCACATCTTCCCGCGAGGTGTACTTCAACGCTACGAATTTCGTAACGCGCTTCGAAAGCAACGTTTATACGGGGGTCATTCGTACGCATCTCGTAATGAAGACCGCCTACATCGCCATCGAGGGCGAGCGCGTCGTCGAGGGGCGGGCGCGTTCGCCGGGGACCACCCGCGGGGAACTCGTGTTCACGACCGCCTACACCGGCTACGAGGAGAGCCTGACAGACCCGAGTTACGCCCGGCAGATACTGACGTTCTCGTACCCGCTCGTGGGCAACTACGGGGTCCGCGAGGAGCGATTCGAGTCAGACCGGGTCCAGCCTGAGGGGGTACTCGCGCGGGAACTGACAGAGGACGTGGCAGACTGGCTCCGCGGGTCCGACGTGCCGGCCGTCGACCAGGTCGACACCCGGGAGTTCGTCACCGAGATACGTGACCAGGGGGCGATGGCCTGTGGCATCGCCGCGGGCCCGGAGGCGACACGGGCGGACGCGCTGGCGGAACTCGACGCCTGTGTCCACATGTCCGAGCACACCGACATCGGCGCGGCGGTGTCGGTCCCGGAGCCGGTGGTACACAACTCCGACGGCGACGGGGCGCGGGTCGCGCTCGTCGACTGCGGCGCGAAGGGGTCCATCGTGGAGTCACTGGTGGCCCGGGACGCGGTGGTCCACCGGCTCCCGTACGACGCGAGTGTCGAGGCGGTGGCCGCGGTCGACCCGGACCTGCTTTTTATCTCGAACGGGCCGGGCGACCCGGAGAACTTCGACGGGGCCGCCGCCCTCGTCGACGAGTACGCCGGCGACGTGCCGCTCGCGGGTATCTGTCTGGGCCAGCAGGTCATCGCGGGTGCGCTCGGCGGCCGAACAACGAAGATGGAGTTCGGACACCGCGGGGTCAACCAGCCCGTGCGTGACCTCCGGAGCGACCGTGTCGTGATGACCACGCAGAACCACGGCTACACTGTCGCCGACCCGGGCGACGTTCTCACTGTCACCCAGCGCAACGTCAACGACGACACCCCCGAGGGGCTGGACAGCGAGGAGATGTCGATTATGACCCGCCAGTACCACCCCGAGGCGAACCCCGGCCCGCACGACTCGCTGTCCTTTTTCGACGACGTGCTCGCGATGACCGAGTGACCGCACAGGACGCCGAACGAGGCGTGCGCCCGGGGTCCGGGACGCCGCCGTCCTCACCCCGTGAGCAGGTCGATGGCGGCGTCGAGTTCGTCGTCGGTGGTGGTCAGAAACGGGCCATCGATGGTGCGGGCGAGCGCGCCGGCGGCGAGTCCGGTGTCGAGTGCGGTCGCCGTGTCGGCACCGCCGAGCAGGGCGTGACAGAACCCGCCGGCCACCGCGCCGAACTCGCCGGCCGTGTCCACCGGGTCGACATCGAGTCCATCGCGCTCGTGGACGAGATTCGCCCGCGTGGAGTCCTCCAGCGCGACTGCGCCGTGGCCCGGGCGAAACACCACCGCGATGTCGAACCCGTACGCCACGGTGAGACTGCTCGCGAGGTCACGCCACCGGTTACCCCGTCCCAGCGCCTGGCGGATATCCGACTCCCTGGCGACGAGCACATCCGCGTGGTCGGCGAGTTCCTCGAAGACACCCCTGTAGACCGCTGTGTCGGCCAGTTCCGTCGCGTACTCGAACACGAGAGCCGCCCGCGCCCCGGCCCCACTGCCCGCACGGACCAGTGCGGTGGTCGTCTCGGCGCTCGTCTGGGAGAGCACCGCCGTGTTCATTCCGGTCAGGAGCATCTCGGCGTCCTGCACCTGGTGCATCGGGAGGTCGCTGGGCGACGCCGTTCCGACCGGCGTCCCCTGGTGGTCGTGGAACCGCCTGCGCTGTCGCGGCGGCCGGGCAGTCTCCCCGAACACCAGCCCCTGCCGGCAGTCCGCCGGGTCCACCAGCGAGATGTCCGTTGGAACCCCCTGCGTGTCGACGGCAGACTGGACACGTCGGCCCAGCGGCGAGTCCGGAAGAACCGATGTCCAGACCGCTCGTGTCCCGAGGGCGTGGGCCGCCACCGCCGCGTTGCTCTCGACGCCGTCCGCGTGGAGTCGCAACTCGTCTGCCCGTTCGAGTCGCCCGGTCGCCGGCGGCGAGAGCCGTAACGGCGTCTCGCCGAACGTCACGAGCTGTGCCATGCCCCGAGCGTCGGGGGCCGGGGGATTAAGTGTGACCGTTCCGGTCAGTTCAGCCCAGTTGCGACCGGAGCAGCTCGTATGATTCTTTCAGTCGCTCGTCGTACGCCGGTCGGTTCCACCCCTCCCACCGGTAGTCGGTTGTCTCGACGGTCGTTCCGTCGATGCCGGGAACTGTGTAACTCAGGTTCGTGACACCACCGGTCTCGGCAGCGCTCCCGTCGGCGGCCGGCCGGAACGTGGCCGCACTCACCGTCACACCGTCGAACCCGACGGTACCGAGCCCGTCTGTCCAGTCTGTCGCTATCCGCTCTTTGCTCGACGGGTCGGCAACGTTCAGCAGCACCCAGGGCAGTCGGACCTCGATGGTGTCGCCCTCGCTGTCGACGTGCACGTCGGTGAGTGAATCGTACGACTCCGCGTCCGGGTTGCCGTTGCCGTATCGGAGCCGGCCGGTCTCGACAGCCTCGAACGGAACCACCTCGCCGGTCACCGGCACGGTGTAGCCACGATTTATTGGCTCCCGAACCGGGACGAACCCGGCGGTTCCGTCGCGGTACGCGGCGAGTGGGAGCCCCGCCGCCGCCCCGAACTCGCGGGCGAACGCGTCGTATCGCGCGTCGACGAGCAGCCGTGAGTCGTCCGGTCCCGCGAGGTGGACGACAAAGTCCGCCGCTGTTGTCGCACCCGTGCCGAACGGCAGGCTGGTCGACCGCCCGGTCAGTCCGACCCCGACGATGGCACTCGTCTCGTCCCACGCCACCGGCGTCGGGAGCGACTCGAACTCGAGGCGGAGGTTGAGTCCCTCGAGGTCGTGCGTGATCCGGAGTTCGGTGAGTGTGCGGTGAGACGGTGCCGTTGTCCGTGCTGTCGGTGTCACCGTCTTGGCGTCGGTCCAGTCCTCTGTGGATCCATCGAGCGAGAGTCTGTCCGCTGGCTCGAACGTGAGCAGACCGAACTGCTGTTCCGGCGTCTCGATGTTCGACCAGAACGGCCGCCGCCCGGGTACCGACCGCGCGTCGAGATTCCACGTGCGCTTGAACCACTCGTCCTGCCAGGCGAACACGATTCCGCCGGCAGTGTCGGCGCGTGCGATGTCCTCGAACATGGCGGTCAGGATTTCGCCCTGCTCGCGCTCTGTGTGCTGGCCCTGGTCACGCCCGTGGACATCCTTGTGTGCGATGCCGCGCGACGTCGGGACGCCGAACTCGGCGACCAGCACGGGCTGGTCGGTTGTCCCGACGATATCGTCGAGATAACCGGCGTAGCTGTTTTGCTCTCCCCGATGGTCCGTGTACTCGCGGTACGCCGGTGTCTCGTTCAGGAGATCGGGGTAGTACGGGTAGACGTGATAGGACGCCAGTGTACCGGCCGAGAACGCGGCGGTCGGCGTGATGTTGTCGGGGTCGACACTGACCCGGTCCTCGTCCGGGAACGGCTCGTATGGGTGTTCGAGCGGGTCGGTGGTCACCCAGTTGACAAACGATACCGGTCGCTGTGTGTCGTAGGTTGTCGTCTCGTGGTCGACCATCACCTCCAGTCGGCCGGCCAGCCAGCGCTCGAACGGTGTGCCGCTGGCCTGGATATACTCCCCGTCGTAGCGCCCCGTTGTCCCGGCGGTGTTCGTCTCGGCGACCACCGCCGGTGGCCACTCGATGCCGAACAACAGGCCGAGTGTGAGGCTACTCACGTCGGCGTCGTAGCTGCCGGCCGCGTAGCCGGCCCGCTCCGGGAGTGTCGTCTCCCCGTGAATCACGTCGATGGTCCGGCGTAACTCCCTGTCGAGTGTCGTCGACACCTGGGTGGCGTCACCGGCCGTCAACAGGTTTCTCGTCGGAACCCACGTTCCCTGTAACAGGAACAGTGGCTCTGTCGCCTGTTGGTTGTACGCCGCCAGCGCCCGGTAGAACGCCGGCGGGTGGATGGTGTATGTCCGGACGACGTTCGCGAACTCGCCGATCGCGGACAGCCAGCGGTCGTACTCCGACCGGGTAATCGCCGCCTCACCGGGAAACCGCCCGGGCTTTGCCATTCCGATGTTGACGCCACGAACCGAGAGAGGCCGGTACGTGCCATCGACCCCCTGCTCGAACCCATCTGTTCCGACACGAAACAACCGCTCGTCACCACCGGTCGACCAGCATCCCGCCGTGCCGACGACCCCTGCCGTTGCTACTGTCGCGAGAACCCGTCGGCGATTCATATGATAGGTACTACCGCTAGCTCTATGATGGTGTCGGTTGTCTCCGCGGAGAGCCCGACACAGCACATGCTATGCCGATACGAGGGCAAAGAATCGAGAGAGGACTGCTGAGCGCGGAGAGGGGCAGGAGCCGCGTTTAGTTGTCGACGATGTCCGTGGCGTCCTCGGAGACCTCCTGGAGCTGTTCCTGCACGTTCTCGAGCTGGTCCTGTACCTCGTCGAACTGCGCTTCGAGCTGTTCGGTGGCCTCGAGAGACTGGTCCTCGAGTTCCTCCTGTGCCTCGAGCAGCGCGTCCGCGAGCTCGTCGAGCGCCTCGACGGTCTCGTCGCCGACCTCGTCGTAGGCGTCGACACCCTCTTCGAGGCTGTTGGTCAGGTTCTCGAAGAACTCCGCGTGGGTGTCGAGCAGACTCTCGTACTGGTCGTCGACGACATCGCGGGCGTCGTCTGTGGACGTCCCGACACCGGGGAACGTCTCCTCGACGGCGTCGAGGAGGCTGAGAACCGCCTCCTGCTGGAGTTCGACCACGTCGCGCTGGACCGACTCCTGACTGTCCAGGCTGTCGATGGTCGCCTCACCGACGCGGGCGGGGAAGGTGATTGTCTGCTCGATTGCCTCCTGACTCTGCTCGATGGAACGACGCTGCAACTCGAACGTCGTCTCGACGGGGTTGGTGTAGTCTGCCATTGGTGCTCTGTCTTACAGTACGCGGGCCGGATATATAAATTTTGCGCTAAATACCACTCAGTGCCACTGAGATACATCGAGTGGAAGCAGCGAGCAGTGTGTGGTGTGGTGACACGGACGGGCACCGCAGGAGTACACCGTCTCGGCAGGGTCTGTCGGTCCGGACCGGCGGGTGCCGGATCAGTTCGACTCGCCCTCACCCCGCATCAGGACCTTCGTGGCTGTCGACCGATGTGGTCCCGGTCCGCCAGAACGGGGCACCTCTCAGAACGGCAACAGCGACCGGACGTTCTTCGCCACGAGCGCGGGTGTCCGGGCCTGCGAGCCCTGGACAGCGATCTCGAGCGCCGCGGTTGCGTCCTCGTGGATACCGGGGCCGTGGCCGACGAGGATGCGCTCGGGTTCGAGCCGTGTCAGACTCGACGGCGGTTTCAGGCGCAACATCGGGTGGACGCCGAGCCGTTCGTCACCGGCGAGAAAGTAGTCGGTCGTGCCGACCGCCTCCGGAACGACCAGCACCCCGCGGTCCCGGTCGAACAGCATCGCCTCCTGCCAGAACCGGCTGTCTACGACCTCGTGGACCGCGAACCCGGAGTCCGCGAGGTCGTGACGGAACAGTTCGACCGGCGCGTCGAGGTCCGTCGCGACGCCGTCGAAGAATCGTGGGACAGAGACCGAGACGTCGTGGCGGTTCGCGACCGCCGCGCTGTCGCGCTTGTGTCTGTCGAGCAACACCACCACACCACGGACGGTCCCGAGGTCGTCGAGAAAGTCGTCGAGACCGGGGACGTCGACGGGGTCGACGACCCACACGTCACCGTCGTCGACCAG
>CAYZGA010000085.1:193-2702 GCA_964477945.1 uncultured Halobacteriales archaeon | reverse complement strand
GGTATGAACGTCGGCATCATCGGTGCGGGCGCGGCAGCGAGCGCGGCAGCCCACGTCCTCGACAGTGCGACCGACGCAGAGATCACGGTTCTGGAGAAGTCCGGCGGCCTGTGTGGTCGGGCTGCCACCCGCCGGCGCGGCCCGATTACCTACGACTACGGCGCGAACTATCTCAAAGACGACGACGAGCGCGTGCTCGACCTCGTCACCGAGACACTCGACACGGACGGACTGGAGACGATAGACGACCCTATCTGGGTGTTCGACGAGTCGGGCACCGTCTCCGAGGGCCGTGACTCCGACGACGCGAAGTTGACCTACCGCCGGGGACTCACCCAGATTGCGAAGCGGCTCCTCGACGGGACGCGGGCGACGGTCCACCGGAACACCCGCGTCGACGGTATCGAGCGAACGGACTCGGCGTGGCTGTTGACCGACACGGACGGTGTCGAGTGGGGGCCGTTCGACGTGGTGCTGTGTAACCCGCCCGCGCCACAGACTGCGGCCCTGTTGCGCGACGCCGCGTGGGACGACCCCGCCCGCGAGGCAGTCGTCGAGGCGGCCGAGTCCGTCGAGTACAGCGCCGTCTGGACAGCCGTGCTCGGCTACGAGTTCGAACTCGACCGTCCGTACTACGCGCTGGTCAACCCCGGGAAGAACCGCGAGCTCACGTGGATCTCCCGCGAGGAGTCCAAACCCGGCCGTGTCCCCGAGGGACAGTCGGTGCTTCTCGCGCAGGCCGGCCACGACTGGTCTGTCGAGCACTACGACGACCCGCCCGCCGAGAACATCTCGACACTCGCCTCGAAAACTGCCAACATCGTCGGCGACGAGCGCCTCGCAGACCCCGCCTGGACCGACCACCAGGGCTGGCGGTACGCGCTCGTCGAGAACGCCGCCCCCGAGGGGCCGCTCCGGACCGCCGAGGAGTCCGGGCTGTACCTGCTGGGTGACTGGGTGCCCGGCGAGGCGCGCCTCCACGCCGCACTCCGAAACGGTCTCGAAACCGGCGAGCGCGTCGCGCTCACGTCTGCCACGCACTGAGTCGCCACGCTCACCGCATTCGACGTGTCTGTGGGGCGGTGCTCGGTCACTCACTCCGGTCCGGGTTCCTCTCCGACCGGCTTGTCACATCCCCATGTCGTCGGCGGCCGCCGGGACGGGGATGTCGTGGCGGTCCACGCCGAGCAGTTCGGCCACGTGGTCGAGTGCCATGTCGAACCCGTAGTAGCGCTCGCGCTCGGTGTCCGTGTCGTCCCGGACTGCGAGCATCGCGTACCCGTCGATGTTCTGTGCGACCGTCGCCTCGCTCCCACCGCTCTGAACGACCAGCAGCCGTTCTGTCTCGGTCTCCCGGTAACTCGCGGTGATACCGTCCGTGCTCGCTGTCTCCTCCATACACGCCGTACGGCTGGCAACACCCAAAGCCTGTGGTTCGCGTCGACCTGCCGGCGGTCACGAGTGCTCCCGGAAGGCACCACGTATCAGGTCGCCGTACAACCGCCTCGGCCACCTGACCGAGTTGTCAGCACTCGTCCAATCCGCCCTGCGACATCCGAACAGTGAATATCGTGGCCACCCTCGAATCTGTATGGACAGAGTGCAACTCCAGCGGGCGTGGGACGACGTCGCCGAGGCGTACGCGAACCGGCGTGACCCGGACGGCTCCGACGCGGCGCTCATCGACGACCTGCTGGCCGACCTGCCGGCGGACCCGGACGTACTCGATATTGGATGTGGGGACGGGGCCCGTACGCTCGCGAACCTCCCTGCTGGGAGTGTCGGACTCGATATCTCCCGCGAGGGGCTCGAACTGGCGACCGGTGAGGTGCCCGGGGCGCGACTCCTCCAGGGTGACATGGCCGCCTTGCCCTGTGCCGATAGCGAGTTCGACGCGCTCACCGCCTATCACTCCGTGTTCCACGTCCCCCGCGAGGAACACCCGGCCGTCTACGAGGAGTTCGCCCGCGTGCTCCGCCCCGGCGGTGTGGCCCTGATGACACTGCCCGGCGGCCGGTTCGAGACGGTCCGGCGTGGCTGGATGGGCGGTCGGATGTTCTTCTCCACACCCGGACGCGAACGGACCCTCGGGATGCTCCGCGACGCCGGGTTCGAGGACTGCTCCACAACGACTGCCACCGACCCGCTCGGGAGCAGCACCGAGTTTGTCTTTGCCCGGCGGGCCTGAGCGCTGTCGGTGATGTGAGTATCGCGGACCACGCCCCCGCCTTCCGGCGGTCCGAGACGTCGGCTGACACCGCCGTTACCGAATTGCGACCCGGCACGGGGGCTCTCGACCCTGCTGTGTGTCCCCGAACCGAGATAAAATCACACCCAACCGGTTCGACAGCCGAGAACGTCCGCCCTCCCCGATTTGAACGGGCCGAGACGGTCCTGCTCGCTCCCTGCGGTCGCTGCGCGGGCCTGCGACTCGTCGGCTCAAATCGGGTCAGTCGTCCGTTTCACTGCTCGCGTTGCTCGCAGAAACAGTCCGCCCTCCCCGATTTGA
>CAYZGA010000084.1:5693-10515 GCA_964477945.1 uncultured Halobacteriales archaeon | reverse complement strand
CGTACCGCAGTGACTGCTCGTAACTCGGGTCACCGACCGCGAGATACGGGACGAAGGCAGGCTCGTCGAAGGCCGTCTCGAGGCTCATCTGCTCTCACCCGCCGTGTGTCCACCCAGGTCGCGAAACAGGTCCATCGTCGGCCCGGCGTCGAGATCGCGTTTCCGGGTCTCCTCGATAACCGTCTCGAGGTCCTTGTCGCCGCGACCGGAGACGTTGAGCACGACCGTGTCACCGAGTTCGTCGTGGTGCTGTTCCAGGTAGCCAAAGGCGTGGGCCGTCTCCAGCGCGGGGATGACACCCTCCTCGCGGGCGAGACGGTGGAAGGCGGCGAGCGCGGCGTCGTCGTCGACGTTGACCGCCTGCACCCGGCCGCGGTCGACCATCGCCGCGAGTTCCGGCCCGACACCGGCGTAGTCCAGGCCCGCCGACACCGAGTGTGACTCCATTATCTGGCCGTCACTGTCCTGGAGCACCTTCGTCCGTGCGCCGTGGAGCACCCCCTCCGCACCGGTCGAGAGGGTGGCAGAGTTTGGTGCGACACCCGCGTCCTCGTCGACCGACAGCGACGACCCGCCGGCCTCCACGGCGTACAGGTCGACCGGGTCCTCGCGGAAGTGCTGGAACATCCCCATCGTGTTCGACCCGCCACCGGCACACGCGAGCACCGCATCGGGGAGTCCGCCGGCGGTCTCAAGCATCTGTTCGCGTGCCTCCTCGGAGATAACGGCGTGAAAGTCCCGCACCATCGCCGGGAACGGGTGCGGGCCGACGATGCTCCCGATGACGTAGTGTGTCTCCTCGACGGTGGCGGCCCAGTCACGCATCGTCTCGCTTATCGCCTCCTTCAGCGTGCCCCGTCCAGTGGTGACCGGGGTGACCGTCGCGCCGTTTGCCCGCATCCGGAAGACGTTGGGCCGCTGGCGCGCGATGTCGGTCTCGCCCATGTATATCTCGCAGGGCATATCCAGGTGTGACGCGGCCATCGCCGTCGCGGTGCCGTGCTGGCCGGCCCCCGTCTCGGCGATGATGCGCTCTTTGCCCATGTACTTCGCCAGCAGCACCTGCCCGAGCGCGTTGTTCAGCTTGTGTGCGCCGCCGTGGAGCAGGTCCTCACGTTTCAGGTACACCTCGGTGTCGTAGCGCGCCGAGAGCTGGTCCGCCCGCGCGAGCGGTGTAGGCCGCCCGCCGAACCCGGCGAGGCGCTCGCGGAACTCGTCGAGAAAGCCGTCCTCGTTGTGCAGCACGTAGCGCTCGTAGGCGTCGGTCAGTTCGTCGATGGCCGGCATCAGCGCCTCCGGCACGTACTGGCCGCCGTACTCGTCGAAACTCCCGTCGGTGCTCATCGCTCACCCTCCGTCTGCGCTGTCTCGACCAGTTGGCGTGTCGTCTCGCGGGTATCACCGTTCATAATCGCCGACCCGACGAGCAACCCGTCGGCCCCCGCCCGCCGCATCCGGCGGACGTCACCGGGGGTTCCGATGCCGCTCTCCGCGAGCAGCGTCACGTCGTCGGGCACGGCCGGCGCGACGGACTCGAACGTTCCGAGGTCGACCTCGAGTCGTGTCAGGTCGCGGTTGTTGACGCCGACCACCTCGGCACCGGCCGAGAGCGCCGCGTCGAGTTCCGTCCGGGTGTGGACCTCGACGAGCGCCTGCATCCCGCGCTCGCGGGCCGCCGACAGCATCGCCGGCAGGTCCTCGACGAAGCGCGCGACCAGCAAGACGAGGTCGGCGGCCACCACGTCCAGGTGGGACTCGGACAGGAGAAAGTCCTTGCGCAACACCGGAACGTCGACCGCCTCGCGGACACGACGCAGCGTCTCGGGCGTGCCGCCGAAGTGTTCGGGTTCGGTGAGTACCGACACCGCCGCCGCGCCCCCCTCGACCATCGCCTCGGCGAGTTCGACCGGGTCCTCGCGGTGTTCGCCCGTCGTCGTCGGCGAGGTGGGTTTCACCTCCGCCATCAGCGGCACCCGGCCCTCGCGCTCGGCGCGCTCGAACGCCGCCGGCAGTGACCGCGCCTCCACCCCGACCCGCTCTGTTTCGCCACGCTCGCGGGCGTGCTCCAGTATCGACCTGACCGCGGGCGCGACTCGCTCTGTATCGTTCATTGATGAACACTAATGGACAGAGATATACAAAAGGCTTGCGTCACCGGCCGGTGTAGCGGGGTGTATGGCCGTCACACCCCGGACCGACACGCTCTTTTTGTCGCCCCGAGGAACGTGGACATGACCCACGAGGTTGCGGTGATTCCGGGTGACGGTATCGGGAGCGAGGTCGTCCCGGCGGCGACGACCGTGCTGTCGGCGACACCCGTCGAGTTCGACTTTGTCCACGCGGAGGCGGGCGACGCGACGAGAGCGGAGACCGGGACGGCACTCCCCGACCGGACCCGGAGTGTCGCGGCGGCGGCCGACGCGACCCTGTTCGGCGCGGCGGGCGAGACGGCCGCGGACGTCATCCTGCCGCTGCGCCGGACCGTCGACGCGTACGCGAACGTCCGGCCGGTCCGGGCCTACCCCGGCGTCGACGCTATCGCGCCGGCGACCGACATCGTGTTCATCCGTGAGAACACCGAGGGTGTCTACACCGGCATCGAGAGCGAGATCGCCCCAGGGGTGCGGACGCTGACCCGTGTCACGACAGCCGCGGCCTCCGAGCGCATCGCCGAGTACGGGTTCACCTACGCGGCGGAGAACGGCTACGACGTGACGGTCGCGCACAAGGCGAACGTGATGCGCGAGACCGACGGCCTCTTTCTCGACACCGCCGAGCGAGTCGGCGACGAGCACGGGATGAGCTACGAGACGGCGCTCGTCGACGCGCTGGCGACGGGGCTGGTGATGAACCCCGGAGAGTACGGCGTCGTCGTCACCCCGAACCTCGCCGGCGACGTGCTCTCGGACCTCGCGGCGGGGCTGGTCGGCGGGCTGGGACTGCTCCCGTCGGCGAACATCGGCCCGGAGAACGCCCTGTTCGAGCCGGTCCACGGCACCGCACCCGACATCGCCGGCGAGGGTATCGCCAACCCCGCGGCGACGATACTCTCCGCGGCGCTGTTGCTCGACCACCTCGGCCACGCCGAGACTGCGACCCGCGTCCGCGCTGCCGTCGAGACGGTGCTCGCGGAGGGCCCCACGACGCCCGACCTCGGCGGGACCGCGACCACCGACGACGTGACCGACGCCGTCGTCGCACAGTTGCCCGACTGACGACCGACGCCGTCGTCGCACAGTTGCCCGACTGACGACCGACGCCACCGGAGCCTCGACACTCGTCGCCGGTGTCAGCCGTCGTCCTGCCAGGTGGCTTTCCGTTGCTGGTAGGTCTCGTCGGCTCTCACCCGGTCGAAGACGACCGGGAGGAAGACGCCGCGTGTCACTCGGGCGAGCGCAGAAGCGGCAACCGGCGGTGTGCTAACCGCCCCGAGAGCGCGGCCCGCGGCGCGAGTCGGGACACCGACGCCGGGACAGCACGACCGCCACTGTCGCCGGCCGCCGGCGGATTTGCCCGTCTCGTGGGCGGCGGTGCCCGTGCTCACACTGACGACAGTCCGCCGGACCGACGGGTATTAGCCCCGCCAGACCAATCTAGTGTACTCGCATGACCGACGACTACCCAGTCGCGGAGTTACCGACACCGGACCCGTCGTACGGGCCGGCGGAAGTGGTGGAGATACAGGTCGACGGACTGGCGACGAACGACGACCCGTTCGAGAACGCGGGTATCGGCACGGCGTACAACTTCGCGTCGCCGTCCAACCGTCGCGCCACCGGCCCGTTCGACCGGTTCGTCCGGATGGTGAAGGGACCGCAGTACGGGCCGATGGTCGACCACACCGAGGCCGTGACCGGACCGATGGAGCGAGACGGGACGAGCGCCGAGCAGCGTGTCACCCTGACCGGTCCCGACGGTCGGACGGTCACCTACGTGTTCGGTCTCTCGGAACAGCAACGCGGCAGGTTCGAGGGCTGCTGGCTCACCGACCGCGTGCTCGTCGAGTGAGCGTCGCCGAACTGTGCTGGGCTTACAGCCGACAGTATTACGCGGGGAGCGCCCCGAGAGCCGGTATGCACTGGCAGCGACGCCGTGACCTCGAAGGTGGCAAGGAACTGGGCGTCTGGTTGCTCCTCGACGAGGGGACCGTCGACACCGAGTTGTACGTCGAGTCCCACGAGTACAGGGGCGGGAACTTCGATGTCTACACCGCTACCCCCGACGGTGAGTGGACACATATCGGGAGTTTCGAGACGCCCACCGCGGCGTTCGACGAGGCACGGGACTACATCCGGGAGAGTTCGTTTCCGGGCGACGACCTGCCGGACTGACCGCCGCCGGGTGACAGACCGCGGACTGTCGGGAGCACGACTCCCTCTGTGACACGCCAGACCGGCGCAACCGACGCCGACGCGGCCCGTCAGCCACCGGAGTCGTCGTCGGACTCGCCCGACTCGTCGTCCCCACCGACGACGGTGTCCCGGTCACCGACGTCACTCTCCTCGTCGCTCCTGATGACCGTGTCGAACTCGTCCACACCGCCATCACCCGTTCCGGCGTCCTCCGCTCGGGAGTCTCCGCCGGTGTCGTAGACATCGTCACCCCTGACGACCGTGTCGAACTCCCCGACACCACCCTCGTCACTGTCGGTATCGCCTGTCTCATCATCGCCACCGGACTCGTCGCTCCCGTCGTCCTGAATCACGGTGTCGAACTCGTCCACACCGCCGGTCCCGCGCTCGTCTGTGCCGCCGTCGGACTCGTCACTCCGGACGACGGTGTCCTGTTCGCCGAGGGTCGTCGGGTCGTCCGTGCTGTCGTC
>CAYZGA010000084.1:0-5593 GCA_964477945.1 uncultured Halobacteriales archaeon | reverse complement strand
GTCGTCCGTGCTGTCGTCGCCCTCGACGACGGTATCGCGGTCTGTAACGGTGTCGTCCGTGCTGTCGTCACCCTCGACGACGGTATCGCGGTCTGTAACGGCGTCGTCCGTGCTGTCGTCGCCCTCGACGACGGTATCGCGGTCGGTAACGGCGTCGTCCGTGCTGTCGTCGGCACCGGCGTCCCCGTCGAAGGTCCCCTCGAACTCGTCGCCAACGGGTTCGAACACGTTCGTCTCGCCGGAGACACCCATCTCGTCGGCAGATTCGGGCGTCCAGATGTCCGCCCGGTCCGCGTCGTCAGCCGTCCCGGTGTTCTCGGCGGGAACACCGGTCTGGATGGCCGTCGAGGCGTCCTGGAGTCGCTCGGGGTCGATATCGACGGCGGGGTCGCGCTGGAGACGACGGAGGCGGTCGGCGGTCTCTGCCGGCGGGTCGACGATAGCCGGTTCCCGCTCGGCCACGGTCGCGACCAGTCGACCGGCGTGTTCGCGCACGGTGGCCGAGTCGTCGTCGAGACGGCCGACGATGCGGTGCATGTCGGAGTCGAGTGCGCCCGGTAGCGCCGTGGAGACGTTCCGGAGCGCGATCAGCGCCGGCGTGCGGACCCGCGGACTGCTGTCGTCTGTCGCGACCAGCAACGACTCCACGGTCGGTGCGACCGCGTCGGGGTGGTAGGCCGCGAGTGCCGCGCCGACGAGCGGGCCGAACTCGTCGACCCGGTCGCGCCGCTCGTCGAGTGGGAGCGCCGCGAGTTCGTCGACCCAGCGGTGCGGGTTGTCGGTGCTCATACGCGGACCTCACCCGGAGACGACAAAAAACTGACTCCGCCCGGGCAACGAACCGGGCGCGCTCACGCTGTCGGCTGTAAGCCTATGGTACAGTTCGGCACCACGGGTCACGACGGTACAGCCGACAGTATCAGGCGGTGTGGCTCTCGACCGCGTCGAGCAGTTCGTCCCTGCTCACCGGTTTCGTGAGGTACACGTCGGGGTCGACATCGAGGCTGTCGTCGGGTTCCAGTGCCGAGATCATCCCGACCGTCGTCTCGTGTCCCGAATCGCGCATCGTCTCGAACAGTTCGCCGCCGGAGGCGTCGGGCATCCGCCGGTCCAGAAAGACCACGTCGATGTGGTCACCGAACTGTTCGAGTGCAGCCTCGGCGGTGTCTGCGGTGCGTACCGTGTACTCAGAGCAGATCAGTTCGTACATCTCGAGGATTTCGGGTTCGTCGTCGACGAACAGCACTGTCGCCGGTGACGTGGCGGCGTCCGACGAGTTTCCGGATTGCTCTATCGTAGCCATACACTACATTGGGGTGTCTCGCAGGTGGGTCTGGTTCCTAACTGAGTAGGTATCGAACACAGTCTCGGATGTCCCGAAATCGGGCGTTGCAGGCCCTCGAACTGCCGTTCTCGGGTTTCGGTTCGGAGCACGTTTCAGCCGTTCTATCGGCCTTCCGGCCCGGGGTCGCGGTCCTCGGGAGAGGCGTCGATACCCCCTCGTCGGCGGTCCCGCAGCGTGTGCGAACAGTTCGGTCTCGTGCTCGAGGGCCATCCGGGACGGCCTTAACGGCGGTTTTCGCGAACCCGAGTGCGAGCGGGCTCCGGTCGGCCATCGCCAGCACGCGGAGCTGGCGCGAGTATCGGTCCCGACCCCCTGCATCAGTTCGGCACTGGACACGGAGCAAAGATACTCGTTTCCCGCCTGCGCTCAGATGTCGACGGTGAACCTGTACTCGTGGGCACGGGCGGCGACAGCCCCGAGCAGGTCCGCGGTTCGGTCGAGGTCAGCGAGGTCGAGCACCTCGACGGGGGTGTGCATGTAGCGGTTCGGCACGCCGACGTTCAGCGAGGGGATACCGCCGCGTGCGGTGTAGAACGCGTCGGCGTCGGTGCCGGTGCGGATGCCGGCGGCCTCGAGTTGCACGTCGATACCAGCCGCGTCGGCGGCTGCCCGGGTCGCCTCGACCACGACGGGGTGGTTCGTGCTCCCGCGGGCGACGACCGGTCCCGCGCCGAGTTCGACACCGGTATCTCTCTTCTCGGGTGACCCTGGCTGGTCGGTGGCGTGTGTGACATCGACCGCGATTGCGACATCGGGCGCGAGGTCGAACCCGACCATCTGTGCCCCCTTGAGACCGACCTCCTCCTGGACGGTGCTGACCGCACAGACCGTCACCTCGGGGTCGCGCTCGGCGGCCCGGCGCAACCCTTCGGCGGCCGCCCAGATACCGATGCGGTTGTCCAGTCCCCGCGCGGCGATGCGGTCGTTCCCGAGTTCCGACACTGTCTGGTCGAACGTGACCGGGTCACCCCGCTCGACGAGTTCGGCCGCCTCGTCGGCGTCCTCGGCCCCGATGTCGACGTGCTGTTCGGCGACATCCTCGACCTCGTCCTCGCTCCGGTCGCGCAGGTGGATCGCCGTCTGCCCGACGACACCCGGGACCGACCCGCCGTCTGTGTGAATCTGGACGTGCTGACCCTTCGAAACCGTCCGGTCGGAGCCACCGATGCGGCCCAGTCGGACGAACCCGTCCTCGTCGATATCGCGCACGATGAACCCGATCTCGTCGCCGTGTCCGGCAAACGCAACCGTCGGGTCGCCACCCTCGACGGCCGCGACCGCGTTGCCGTAAGCGTCTGTCTCGACCCGGTCGGCGAACGCTGAGACGTACTCGACCCAGACACGCTGTCCCGGGGTCTCGAACCCCGACGGACTCGACGTGCCCAGCAACTCCTCCAGAAACTCGCGGTGTGAGCCGTCCATACGCCACACTCCGTGGTGCAGACGCCTCAACATTGCGTTACACGCCGTCGTTCCCGGCGATGTCGGGAGCGTCTACTTTCAGCCCCGGTTCAATTTGTGGCTCGGGGCGCGGGCGACGCTGACAGGACCGACCAGTTCGGGCGGAGCGGGGAAAGAGGGCGAGTAAAAAACAGCAGTTACTCGAGCAGGTGTGAGCCGGCGGGTTACTGTCTCTCGGCGTAGTCGCCGGGGTCGAACGACCAGTCCCAGTCGAGATAGGAGAGCCGGGGGGTCGCGTCGTCCGGAAGCTGGTCGTAGCGGCGCAGGAAGCGGAGAATCCCCGACCGGCCGCCGAAATCACCCCGGAACCACAGCATGACACGCGGGACGAGCACCCGGCCCGACCCGCCGAGCCCGCCGAAACGGCCGCGCGCGTCGGGGTCGTAGCTGACGTGCCGGTCGAGATAGCCCCGCGTTGCGCGGTCGAGTTGTGAGTCGATGTCGTCGCGGGTGTACGCGGCGATAGGGGGACAGCTCCCGGCGGCACAGTTGAGCGCGAAGTGAATCCGCGGGTCTCGCTCGCTCGGGGCGTGGGTCTCGACGAACCCGTCGCGAAGCGGTCCCGGCGTGCGGACGTAGCCGAGGGTGAACATGCTGTGAGAGCGCCGCAGAACCCCGTGCTCGATGTCGTTGAGGCTCAGTTCTCGCCCGGCGACGGTCACCAGTGGCGTCGAGAAGAACGTCCGGCGGCGCTCGTACCGGTCAGGGTCGTCGGCGAGTGCGCGCTGTGTGGTGGCGTTGTAGATGTTGACCCAGAACGCGTTCCGTGCGCCGTCGGTGTCCAGCGTCGCGGCGAGTGTTTCGCTGTCGAAATCGGCGAGTCGCGCCGCGATTTCGTCGGTCGGTTGCTCCCGGCGGACCGCGAGCAGGAACTCGGCGGACAGCTCGACGGGGTCCCAGTGCTCGCCGCCCTCCCGCGGGGCGGTGGCGAGGTTGTCTGTCATACCTACCGGTTGGTGGGACACACTCTTGCCAGTTCTGCCCCTCTGCGGTCGGAGGACACAGCCACCGCGTCCGTCGTACGGAGAGGACCGTCTCCGGGCGGACGGGAGACCGGTGGCGGTGTCGCGCGCGTCCCGCGGCGGGGAGATGTCACCGACACGGGCCGGACAGCGCCAGGCAAGACCTGTAGGGTTTAAACGGAATCCGCCCGTACAGTGGGTTATGAGCGACGGGAGAGCGACGGTCAGGGTCGAGGGAGCGCGCAAGCGCGATGCGGGTCGGGGCATCGCGCGGCTCCCGACGCGCATCCAGAGTCGACTGGGCGTGCTCAGCGGCGACCCGATAATCATCCAGGGGGAGCGTTCGACGGTGGCGAAGGTCTGGCCCGGTGACCACAGCAGTAACGTCGTCCGCATCGACGGTGACACCCGCGCGAGTATCGGTGCGAACATCGGCGAACAGGTCACCGTCCGGAAGGCGAGTGTCAACGACGCCATCGAGGTGACACTCCAGCCGGCACGCGAGCACACGAGTTCGGCCCCCTCGGAGACAATCATCCGCCGGAAACTGGTCGACAGGCTGGTCCGGACGGGCAAGCAGATACGCGTCGAGGGGTACGGCCCGTACGTCGTCACCGAGACGACACCGACGGGGTCGGTCCGCATCACCGACGGGACCGGTATCCGTGTCGACCCCGAGCAGGTGTCGGTCCCCGAGGAGAGCGGCGACGAGGAGCGCGACGACACCGACGAGGAGAGCGCCGAGACGGGGATGACCACCGGGACTACATACGAGGATATCGGGGGGCTGGACGAGGAGCTCGAACTCGTCAGGGAGATGATAGAGCTACCGCTGTCGGAGCCGGAACTGTTCACCCGGCTGGGTATCGAGCCGCCGAAGGGTGTGTTGCTGTACGGGCCGCCGGGGACCGGCAAGACACTCATCGCGCGGGCGGTGGCAAACGAGGTGGACGCCCACTTCGACACCATCCACGGGCCGGAGATCGTCTCGAAGTACAAGGGTGAGTCAGCCGAGCGGCTCCGGACGGCCTTCGAGGAGGCATCGGACAACGCGCCGGCGGTCATCTTCCTGGACGAACTCGACTCCATCGCCGGCGAGCGCGACGAGAGCGGCGACATGGAGAACCGGGTGGTCGCGCAGTTGCTGACACTGCTCGACGGACTCGACTCCGACGAGCAGGTGGTCGTCATCGGTGCGACCAACCGCGTGGACAGCATCGACCCGGCCATCCGGCGGGGCGGCCGGTTCGACCGCGAGATCGAGATCGGCGTGCCCTCGGAGTCGGGGCGGCGCGAGATTCTCGACGTGCACACCCGCGATATGCCACTCGCCGAAAACGTCGATCTGGACGACCTGGCAGAGCGGTTGCACGGGTTCGTCGGGGCCGACATCGCGTCGCTGGCACGGGAGGCGGGGATGGCCGCGCTCCGCCGCGGTGAGCGGCCGACGGAGACAGCCGACACCGAGGAGGTGCGCGTCGCCCGTGAGGACTTCCAGGAGGCGCTGACGGGCATCGAGCCCTCGGGGGCCCGCGAGTACGTCGCCGAGTCGCCCGAGACCGGATTCGAGGACGTGGGCGGTCTGTCGGAGACGAAACGCCGGCTCCGGGAGGCAGTCGAGTGGCCGCTGGCGTACGAGCCGCTGTTCGACGCGGCGGCGACAGACCCACCATCGGGCGTGTTGCTGTACGGGCCACCGGGGACGGGGAAGACGCTGCTCGCGGAGGCGGTTGCCGGGGAGAGCGGTGTGAACTTCGTCCGCGTCGCGGGACCGGAGGTGCTCGACCAGTACGTCGGCGAGAGCGAGCAGGCGATCCGTGACCTG
>CAYZGA010000083.1:5976-10616 GCA_964477945.1 uncultured Halobacteriales archaeon | reverse complement strand
AGGTACCCTGCGAGCGCTCTACAGGGACAGGGGCCAGTGGGTACCCTCTGACAGACGGGGTGGGCCGGTAGGAGTACGAGAAACCGGGAGACTGGCTCCGGCGGGGGACGGGGGTCGGGGGTCGCCAGCGCCGTCGGGCCGGGCCAGTCGGGAGTGGGGTTCGAGAGGCGTCGAAAAAACCTGAACAGCGACACTCTCCGGAGAGATATTATCTTTTCGTGGGGTGATTGGCCCCGTTCGTGGCGTCGTGCTGGCCCCATAGCCGGTCGTGACGGTCGCCTTCGACAGCGTGGCCCACGCGTCGGCGTTGGGCTTCGAGGGCGAGAGCGGTGGACTGGTGGGCGAGAATAGGCCCGTGACGGTCGTCGGAAGGGTCGTATCTCGGGAAGCGTTGGGGGACGGCCCTTTAGTATTTATAAACCCTCAAGTGCCACACCGCGGACAGTGCCGATTGCGTGTACGGTTACAATCTAAACAATTTCCACATCTGACCTGTTGATATAGTCGTCAAACCCGTTTAGCGAGTGCTGGTCGAAAATCCTACCCAAGTTCGCTTCTCGTTCGGTCAGAGTTGGTGTACTGCCAGCAGAATGACCGCCATCCGGAACCGGGATATTGGCTCGCCCACCATCGACACTGACCACTACGAATTGTTCCACCGGGGAGTTTTGATAAGTGAGCCACCACACGTAACTATCTGTTTGACCACCTGCGCCCGGAACCCACGGCTCGTCAAAGTCCTGAACAGCCATTGCACCTCTTTCGAGTCGAACGTTCACATCTTCCTCGTAGACGTAGCAAATAGTGTCCGGGTTTGAGGTCACGGAAACCTGCGGAGCAACCTGCTCGAAGTGTTCCCACTGATTCGGAGCCGAGTCTTCGATGACACTGCGTACATCCTGAATGTGTGTCATACATTCAATCGTCTCATGGTCAACTGATAAGTGCTGTGTACGAACGGATTGGTCACTCTATACAGCGAGTTCATCTAACCGGCCATAGGTCACGTCGTCGGGGTCTTCGTTAGTCAGCCCGTATCGAGCGAGGTACTTCCGGACAGTTGTCGGGGAACAGTCGAACTCGTCGCGGGACGCGATTTCCTCGGGCGACAGTTCCTCTTCTACATGAAGACGCCGGAGTGTTGGCCTATGTCGGTGTGGGTGAATAATTCCAAGGCGTTCAGCGTGAACGGTGACACGACTCACTTCGACGCCCAACTCGAACGCGATTGTTCGGGGCGACAGCCCGCGCTCATGATAGCAGTACCAGAGGAAATCACGGTCGCGCCACGGCTCCGTTTCGGGGACGCGCTCTTCAGGTAGGCGGAAGGTCATATCTAACACTACGTGATTCGCGCCAGTAATTTGTTCGGTGGTAGCAAACTACTTTCACTATGGTTGCAGGACGTTTTTGTCGTTTCTGACCAACTATTGCACAATATGGACGATTACGTTCCCCCACAGGTACAAGGAGACGCATTTCATTGTCCGCACTGTGATACCTTTGCACACCAACGGTGGCAAAAGCTAACTGTTCATGAATCGGGGGCGACAAAGCAAATTTTACACGGTCAAGTAGGTCACTGCTCAAAATGTGACGACTATCATATTTGGGTGGCTGATGAAATGATATATCCAAAGGCGTCTTCGGCCCCGAAGCCAACCGAAGATATGCCAGACGAGGTACGCGGAGATTTCAACGAAGCCCGACAGATTGTCGAAGACTCACCACGGGCCGCCGCCGCACTTCTACGTCTCGCAATGGAAAAACTGGTGCAAAACCTAACCGGAAACGACGACCAGAGTCTCTACAACGGTATCGGGGAACTGGTCGAGGAAGGGCAGATTGATGAACGGATTCAGAAGGCATTGGATTCAGTTCGAGTAACCGGAAACGACTACGTTCACGCAGGCGAGATATACAGCCCTGACGACCGCGAGACTGCCCTTCGTCTTTTCGAGTTGGTGAACGTGATTGTCGAACTGACGATTAGCCGTGAGAAGATGATAGAAGAAGCGTACAGTGAGATTCCGGAGAACAAGATGGACGGAATCGAACAACGAGACGGAACATGACCTGTCCCATCTGTGGTGGCGAGGTCGAGGGCAACACAGACACCTACCCTAACCTCGTGTGCGACGACTGCGACGACCGAGCGGTAAACGAGAACGGCGAGGAACCGTGGTATGGATGGCCGCCCGGCGAAGAGCCGGAATCAGAGGATGGCACGATACAGATGGCCCCCGACCGAGGCGAGAACCCTGTCTACATCGACGGCGAGAAGTGCTGGCGAAGGTATCGATTCGGGGGTTGGGTCACTATGGCCGACGAGCATGACTGTGCGTCTCTCGAAGAGTTCTACGAAGCCCACGATATGATGTGAGCGCGTTCATCAGGATTAGTAAATAGAACGCATGAAAAATTGAATCGCCTGTATTTGGTAGGAAGAACCCGGATTTCACTCGGTACGGGAAATCGTTAAGGTTCTCCCCCCCCCTTTTTCGCACATGGCTGGCGAACCTGACCCGGACGAGGAAGCAACGTCCGACGTGTCCGCGTCACCCGACAAACAACTGCCGCCGTCCGACTTTTTAGCAATCGAGCCGGTGTACGAAGCGTTGGGACACCCCCGACGGCGCTACCTGTGCTACACCCTGCTCGAAAACACGGAGTGGTCGATGACCGACTTGGCGACGAAAATCGCCGCGTGGGAGAACGACGTTCCCGAACACGCTGTAACCGAAGACCAACGCGAAAAGGTGTACGTCTCCTTGTACCACGCCCACGTCCCGAAGTTGGTTGACGAAGGCGTGATTACCTTCGATGAATCGACCGAGCGGATTACGACCGCCGAACACGCCGAACAGGTCTTGACCGCGCTCGAAGGGATGGGTGCCAGTCTCGACTCGAATCAGGAAACTCACGCACGGGGTGAGATGAATGACGAAGGAAACTGACGGTGGAACCATGAGCGACGACGACCCCACCAGTGGGGGCGATACGCACTGGTCGCAGGTAGCACAGCGTCACTACGAACCCAACGGACAGGGAGAACTCACAACCGCCATCGTGTACGCCATCGCAGAGGCCGAAGGTGTCTCTCCGAGTGAAGTGAAATCGCCACCGCTGTACGAATCCGTGGACGTACCGGCGATTGAAGACGCGTTCTTCGGGCCTGACGTGACCGCAGGGTCACGTCAGGGTGTGGGTACCGTCGAATTTCAGTACACCGACTACCTCGTGAAAGTCCGGAGTGACGGGTGGATTCAGGTGTACGAGCCGACCGAAGCAGACCTAACGTAGAATCGGTCACTCCGGCGCTACAACGTCTTCACATTTCGGACACTCGGCCCATACGCCTTCGGTGCCGTCTTCTTTCTCGTATTCGACCAGAAGCCACGCGGAAGGGATGGACTCGCCACAATCCGGGCAACGACCGAGAGACGATTCGTCGGTGTTCATAGGCCGGTGGGCGTCGTCGGGCTACTCGTCAGTCAATGTCCCCAATCTTCCGAGCGCCTGCCACAGCGAGATTACGGCGCTGGCGCTCTTCTTCGTCGGTTAGTTCCTCGTCGGTATCTTCTAACGCGAGTTCCTCTGCGGCCTCTTCGGACTTCGGGACGCGGACTGGTGGATTCTTGTCGTCGCTCATGCCTATCTGTTGGTAGCACGCCGACAATTATCCTTCGGCGTCGGAGACGTTGGTCGCTACTGTCTCGGAATCCGAAGGTCGTCATGGTGGACGCAGGTCGCGCCAGCGGAAGTCTTCGACGCTACTCTCTCCGGGTGCGATAGCAACGGACGGCGACCGGATTTTGGGTCTGTCCGTCGGAAACGACGAGAGCATATAAACCACACCGCCAGTTCACCCCTAAATTACGCCCATCGAGTTCAAGATAGGAACAAGATTGGCTAACCTTATGAACCTATAATTTTATAAGTGTGAATCAACTATACTCGGGGTAGAAGGCGCTTATCGGGTGATTTCACGGGGACAGACGACGCCTCTCGGATACCTGCTCTCAAGGCAGGCGCAATAGGCCGCTCTGCCACCCCACCCTATGTGGTGTTTGCCCGTGCGGGTTCTAATCCCTGTCGGACTCGCGGGAGACCGAGCCGTCGGCGGTCACGACGAGTCCGAGGTCCTCGACCAGTGCAGTTGTTCGCGGCGGGACCAGTCTGTCGGCCTCCCGGCGGGCCGTCAGCACCGACACCGCCGTCGCGAGGTCGTCCGGGCGCTCCAGCAGCGGGGTCGTCGGCAGGAAGTCCACCTCGAGGTCGGCCGCGACGGCGCGCTCGGTGAGTGTCGCCAGCCGCGGGGTCGCGTAGCTGTCGGCAAAGTCGATCGGTTCGCGAAAGCCGGCGAAGGTGACCCGCCCGCCCGGTGCGGGACCGAGCACCACGTCACTCGTCCGGAGTGTCATCGCAGCCCGACCGACGTGCTCCCGGCGCAGGAACGGGGCCGTCGGCTCGACCACCGCGACGCTCTCCTCGCCCTCCTCGGTCAGCAGGTGCGTGAGCGCGTTGCCGACCCGGGCGGCCCTGTCGGTCCCGACCTGTGGCTCGTACCGGACCGCCCCCGGGTCCGACACGGCGTCCGACAGCAGTTCCCGCAGTGACGCCTCCGCGGGCGCTGTCTC
>CAYZGA010000083.1:0-5876 GCA_964477945.1 uncultured Halobacteriales archaeon | reverse complement strand
CTCACTGTCATCGGGGTCTCGCGGGCTCTCACTGTCGGCCGGCGGGTAGTTGACCAGCAGGTCCGCCTCGCCGTGCTGGAGTGTCGCGCAGACGTCCGCGAGCATCGCTCGCGAGAGGGCACTCGCCTCGCCGGCGGTGAGCGGGTCCGGGACCAGTGCGTCGAGCGGGGCGGTGTCCCCCGGCGCGTCTGCGAGCACCACGACCGTCGTCATACCACCACTCCCCGCTCCGGCATCTTGGCGCTTTTTGTTCCCCGGCCACGACTGGCGGGAACCGCTCGCCGGTGTCACGCTCACAGTCCTCGTCGGCTGGGCGCTGCTCGTCGTCGTCTCGCTACTCGGTGTCGACTCGCAGTTGCCCGGTTCCGGACTGCAGACCGCCGCCCTCGTGACGGGGGCTGTCGTTGTCGCCACACTGGTCGGGGACGCCGCGCTCGGCACACCGTGGCGGTGCCTCGAGACGCCGTACCGGTACCCTCCACCGTTGGTTTCGCCGGACCCAGAACTGTTATCTGCCACGCGACACAACTGTGTGTATGCTCGGTTTCGCACTCTCGAACCTTCCGCTGCTTCTGATACTGCTGGGTGCAGCGCTGATCGTTGCGGAGGCGCTCGCGCCGGGTGCACACTTTTTTGTCGCGGGTGTCTCGCTGTTCTTCGCCGGTATCGTCGGGGTCGGTGTCGGGGCCTTGTTCGGCGGCGGCCCGGTTCTTCTCGCCGCGATGTCGGTGACAGTGCTGGTCAGCGCATCCGCGACGCTGTACGCCTACCGGCAACTGGACATCTACGGCGGTGCAGACGAGGGGCAGACCAGTGACTCCTCGTCGCTGCGCGGCCAGACAGGCCGGGTCACCGAGCGCGTGACACCCACGGACGGCAAGGTCAAACTCGACAGCGGCGGGTTCAACCCCATCTACCAGGCGCGGAGTATCGACGGCGAACTTGAGGAGGGGACCGAGGTGATGGTGGTCGACCCCGGTGGCGGGAACGTCGTCACCGTGGAGTCGGTGTCTGCTCTCAGAGACGACATCGACCGGGAACTCGAACGCGAGGCGGCGCGTCAGAGCGAACAGACATCCGAGTGACCTCCTCACCCGTCGTCTCTCCGCCTGTTCCCGCCGAGTCGACACTCCGCCCCGCGGACGGTGTCGAACTGCACGCTGTCGAGCACCTGACCGGCGACTGGGAGTCCCGGTCTGTCGACCCCAGTGTGGCCTACCCACGGTATCGAAAGGAGACGACCGTCGTGACGTCCTGGTTGTCGGCCGACTCGGTCGTGACGTCGAACCCGAGGATGTCGTCCTCGTCAACAGCCTCGTGTGTGAGCTCCCGGAGGCTGTTGGCGCTGGCCTCGGGGTCGAGCACCGCGACGCGAACCGTGTCCCGGTTGACGCTGAGTTCGCTGAGTTCGTAGCCTGCACCCTCGAACGCCTCGCGCAGACTCGCCGTGAGTTCGTCCATACCGACGTTTCGGTCGGTGCCCACAAAAACCTCCGCTGTCGTGTCCGGTCCCTGTCGGTCGGAGACTGGTGACCGCTCAGTCGAGTTTGCTCCGCCACCGCAGCGAGTTCTCGTTCAGCTCTGCCACCGCTTGCTGTCCCTCCTCGAGCATCCGGTCGGCGATCTCGATTGCCGCGTCGAGTTCCTGCGCGGACAGACTCTCGTATGCCGGTCGCCCGTCGACGTGGCTGTACCACTCGTCCTCGAACAGGTTGTCCAGCACGACACGCGCAAAGCAGTGGTCAAGATGGATCGGCCACCCGTCGCTGTTTTGCGCCCGTTCCGGTAACTCCTCGTGTATCCGCCGCCTGTAGGTCTCTCTGCGTTGCGAGATGTCCTCGCCGTCCAGGGTCCGCTGGGGCATATCCCGCGTAGACCCTCGACACACATCCCGCTGCCGGAACCGCTCGCGGGCGGCCGGTATTGTGGCGACGGTGCCAGGTCCGGCGGGTGCGTCGACCGGGATCATACTCGACTCCCGGCGGGACTGTCTACCAGCGACGACTCACGCCACGAACGCCCGGACCGGGACACGGGGTCCCCGGTCACAGGTTCCGGGCGACCGACTCCGCGAAGTAGGTGACAATCAGGTCCGCGCCGGCACGCTTGATAGAGAGCAGTGACTCGCGGGCGACGGCATCGAGGTCGAGCCAGCCGTTTTCCGCGGCCGCGTGCAGCATCGCGTACTCCCCGGAGACGTTGTACGCGGCGACGGGGTGGTCGAACTCGCGGCGCACGCGGGCGACGATGTCGAGATACGGGAGCGCGGGTTTCACCATCAGCACGTCCGCGCCCTGCGTGACGTCCAGTCCAACCTCGCGGCTGGCCTCGCGGGCGTTCCCGGTGTCCATCTGGTAGTGACGCCGGTCACCGAACGCGGGGGCCCCGTCGGCGGCGTCACGGAAGGGCCCGTAGAACGCCGACTCGTACTTCGCGGCGTAACTCATCACCGGCAGGTGTTCGAACCCGGCGTCGTCCAACCCCGACCGGATGGCCCCGACCATACCGTCTATCATTCCCGAGGGGGCGACCATGTCCGCGCCGGCCTCGGCGTGCGAGACTGCAATCTTCGAGAGCAGTTCCAACGTCGGGTCGTTGTCGACGGTCAACGCCCCGAGCACGCCACAGTGGCCGTGGTCGGTGTACTCACACAGACAGACGTCGGTGATAACGTAGGCGTCGGTTTCGGCGGTGATTCGCTCCGTGGCCCGCTGGATGACACCGTCCTCGGCCCAGGCGCGGGTCCCGCGCTCGTCTTTCGACTCGGGGATACCGAAAAGAAGAACCGCCTCGACACCCGTCTCCAGCACCGACTCGACGCGGTCGACTGCCTCGCCGACGGGGACCCGCTCGTGGCCGGGCATCGACGGAATCGGCTGTCGCCGGTCTGCCGTGGCGTCGACGAACACCGGCGCGACGAAATCCTGGGGCGCGAGTGCTGTCTCGCGCACCAGCGGCCTGATACCGTCCGCCCGTAGGCGACGTGGTCGCTGTCTCTGGTCCATACTTCCGGTCCGGCCGGCCAACCCAAAGCGATGTCGCTCCTTTATTCCTGTCAGTATTTGTATACCATCAGCTATTTATACCGGCGGTGGCGAACGGAACGAGTATGCGCCGTGCTGTTGGCGGGTCGTGGAGGGCGTCTCGGCCGTGACCAGCCCTGTCAGGCGCGTCGGTGACATCGTCACCACGTACAGCAAGCACACGATACTCGCGGTGTTGCTGGTGACGGTGCTTTTTGCGGCCGGGATTCCGATGGTCGACCAGGATTCGAGCACGGGACAGTTCGAACCGGACTCGCCGGCGGTGAACGCCTCCGACTACGTCGACCGGACCTTCGTCACCGGGGACCGGGGCAACGACACGACAGTGCAGGTCGTCCAGCGGGGTGGCCCGGACGGGAACGCGCTCTCGCGGGCATCGCTCGTCGAGTCACTCGAACTCCAGCAGATGCTGCGCGAGTCGCCGCTCATCAACCGGACGCTGTTTCCCGGCGAACCGCCGACCGGGGTCGCGAACGTGCTGACCGACGCGGCGTTCGAACAGCGCCCGCCGAACCAGCGCCCGGCACGGGTCACACTGGCCGACCGTATCGCGCTCCTGCAGAACATCTCGGACGCCGAACTCGACCGACTCGTCCGGACGGTGTTCGGTGAGAACGCGAGTCGGGAGGCACTCGAACTGTTGCCGACCTCGTACGAACCGGGGTCAACCACCGCGAACGCGAGTCTGCTGGTCGTCACACAGCGCATCGACGTGGGTCCGAGCGCGGTCACCGACGCACAGTTCGAGATACGCGACCGCACGGCCCGGCAGGAAAGCGAGTACGACGTGTTCGGGAGTGCCATCGTGAACGAGGAGATCGACCAGTCGCTGGGTGATAGCGTCGCAATCGTCGGTCCGCTCGCGCTGCTTTTCGTCGCGCTGGCGCTGACGGTTGCCTACCGGGACCTCCTCGACATCCTGCTCGGCGTGTTCGGTATCCTGGTGGTGCTCGTCTGGACGTTCGGGTTCATGGGGTGGGCCGGTATCGCGTTCAACCAGTTGCTCGTCTCTGTACCGGTTCTTCTCATCGGGCTGTCTATCGACTACGCTATCCACGTGTTCATGCGTCACCGCGAACAGCGCACGGCGACCGACCGCCGTGACATCCGGCGGTCGATGGCGGTGGCGGTCGGCGGCGTCGGGATGGCACTGGTCTGGGTCACGGCCACCTCGGCGCTCGGGTTTCTGGCGAATCTCACCAGCCCCATCGGCCCGCTCCGGGATTTCGGTGTCACGAGCGCCTTCGGCGTGGTGGCAGCCCTCGTGATCTTTGGCGCGCTGGTTCCCGCGGCGAAGGTGGAGGTCGACACCGCGCTGGAGGCCCGCGGCCGGGACCGGACCAGACGTGCCTTCGGTACCGGTCGCTCCCGCCTGTCCGGTGTGCTGTCCGTCGGGGCGACCGCAGCACGCCGGTTCCCGGTCGCCGTCGTTCTCGTCGCGGTTCTCCTCACGCTCGGTGGGGCCTACGGTGCCGCACAGGTCGACACCACCTTCGAACAGGAGTCGTTTCTCGCAGACGCCCCGCCGGACTGGACCGAGTTCCTCCCCGGCCCGCTCGAACCCGGGACATACGAGGCGAAGTCCGGTCTCGAGTTCGTCCAGTCGAACTTCCAGCAGGGCACGGACCAGGGGGTGTTACTGGTCCGGGGGTCGGTCACCGACGACCGCGCGATGGCGTGGATGGCCGCCGCCGAGGCGGACATCGGCGAGCGTGACACCACGTTCAGACTCGCGGACGGGTCGGCCGAGGTGACGACGCCGCTGTCGGTGATGCGGGAGACAGCAGCCGCCAACGAGAACAGCACCTTCGCCCGGGAGTTCGAGGCGGCGGCAGGCGAGAACGGTGTTCCGGCGGCGAACACCGAACGGCTCTACCGACTGTTGCTCGCGGAGAACCCGGACGCCGCGGCGCACGTCGCCCCGACCGAGCAGTTCCTCGAATCGCGCTTCGGACGGGCCCCGCCGGAGGCCAGCGAGGAGTTCGAGGCGCTTCGCATCACTGTCGGTATCCGCGGTGACGCCTCGACCCCCGAGGCCGCCGCGGACCTCCGGGCCGCCGCTGACGCGCTCGAAACCGAGAGCAACGGCGAACTCGATGTCGTCGCCACGGGCGACCTCGTTGTCTTCGACGATATCGAGTCCGACCTGTTCGACACGGTCATCCAGGGGTTGCTGGTCACGATGGTCTCGGTGTTCCTGTTTCTGACTGTCGCATACCGGGTGACCGGCAGCTCTGCCTCGCTCGGTCTCGTGACACTGATTCCGGTGCTTCTGGCTGTCACCTGGATTCTCGGCTCGATGTGGCTGCTCGGCATCTCGTTCAACGTGCTCACGGGCACCATCACGTCGCTGACCATCGGCCTGGGTATCGCCTACAGCATCCACGTCAGTTCGCGCTACGAGCTCGAACTGCAGCGACAGGAGCACGTCTGGGCGGCGATGCAAACGACCGTCACCGGCACCGGCGGTGCCCTGCTGGGCAGTGCTGCGACCACCGTCGGCGCGTTCGGGACCCTCTCGGTGGCTATCCTCCCGGTGCTCGAACAGTTCGGCATCATCACCGGACTCACTATCGTGTACGCCTTTCTGGCGAGTGTGCTCGTGCTCCCGTCGCTGCTGGTGCTGTGGACCCGCTATCTCGGTCCGAGCGGGTACTTTCCGGAGTCCGATTCCCCCGACGGGGTGACTGCCGCCGACGGCGGCGAGACGACCAGCGACGGTGAGGGCCGTCTGAGCAACGAGACCACAGCCTCGACTGCCCGACAGTAGCGTCACAGACGACCTGCTCGACGACGCCGTGACGGGACTCGACAGCGCGGCAGAGGCACTCG
>CAYZGA010000082.1:5919-10881 GCA_964477945.1 uncultured Halobacteriales archaeon | reverse complement strand
TCACCTCGAACAGGTCGTAGTACCCGTCGTTGAACGTCAACAGCGGGTCGAACGCCATGATGAGAAACACCCCGGTGAACATCTTGAACATCTTCTCGTTCAGCAGGAAGTTCACCGTCCCGGGCACCTGCTCGTCGGTACCCTCCCAGTCGAGGTAGACGGTGTCGCCCTCGCGGTAGATCTCGAGGTGGAGTTTGATGGGTCCGTTGCCCATCCCGTCGTCGTCGACGTAGTCCTCGAAGGTGTACCGCTCGCCCTCGGGGACAAACTCGTGTATCAGGTCGATCATCCCGTTGCGTGTCCGGTCGAGGATGGCGTCACAGCCCTCCTCGTAGGTCTCCCTGCCGAACCGGGCACAGAGTTCGTGGACCCGCTCCTCCGCGGCCGCCGTGCCCGCGGCGAGTGCCTTTATATCCGCCTCGGCGTGGTCGGGCAGGCGCGTGTTGTGGGTGAACGTCTCGAGGAGTTCCTCGTCCAGTTCGCCGTTCTTGTACAGTTTGACCGGCGGGAGACGCATCCCCTCCTCGAAGATGGTGGTGGCCTCGACGGGCATACTGCCGGGCACCTTGCCGCCGACATCCATCAGGTTCCCCCACTGACTGGAGAATCCGACCCGCTCGCCCTCGTAGAACAGCGGTCGCAGGAGGAGCATATCCGGTGTGTGTGACATCGCGCCGGCACACATGTACGGGTCGTTCGTGGCGATGACGTCACCCTCCTCGAGGTCGTCCCAGCCGAAACTGGCGTTGTCGATAATCGTCTCGATGGCCGACCCGAACTGTCCCATCACCATCCGGCCTTGCGCGTCCGCGATGAGCGGGAACTGATCCGACTGCTCCCGGATGACCGGGCTGATGGCCGTCGTCTCGAGGACCCGGTCCATCTCGTAGCGGGTGTTCTCGAGTGTGTTCTCGATTATGTCGAGTGTGGTCGGGTCGATGTCGTGCTCGCCCACGAAATCGGGTGCCGGTGCTGTCTCGTCTACGGTCTGTTGACTCATGCTGAATCACTCCTGTTGATCTCGATGTTCGCGTACCTGTCGACGACGGCGGTGTGGTCGGGCTGGACGACCACCGTCGAGTCGTCCTCGATGACGATCGCCGGTCCGGACAGCTCGTTGCCGGGGTCGAGTTCGCCGCGGTCGTAGACCGGTGTCTCGTGGTATGCCCCGTCGAAGTAGACCTCGTCGCTGTCGACCCTGGCGTGACTCGCGTCGGGACCCTGCGGTTCCTCGGCCTCGATTGTGACCCCCTGGACCTGCCCCTTACCGACGACACGGAGGTTCGCAATCTCGAGGGGCGCGTCGAGCGAGAACCCGAACTGCTGCTCGTGACGCGCCTCGAAGTCACCCTTTATCTCGTCGAGACCGGTCTCCCCGCGCAGTCGGTCCACGTCGACCGGGATCGAGAGCTGGATGTCCTGCCGGAAGTACCGGCAGTCGGCGTAGTACTCGAAGGCGTGGTCGTCCGGATCGACCCCCTCGGAGGCGAGCCACCCGGTTGCCTCGTCGCGCAGGCCCATCAATCGCTCGTGGACGTCCCCGCCGCCGACATCCAGGTCCGTCTCCAGGTAGGTCTCGGAGAACTCGTTTTGCACGTCGGAGGTCAGGAAGCCAAAGGCGGACATGACCCCCGGACCCGGCGGGATAATCAGCGGGTACGCGTCCATCAGGTCGACCAGCGCGTTCGCGTGCATCGGCCCGGCACCGCCAAAGGCGACCAGCCCGAAGTCACGCGGGTCGTACCCGCGTTCCACGGAGACGACGCGGAGCGCCCCGTGCATGTTCTCGGTGACCATGTCCAGGACCGCCTGCGCGGCCGCTTCGACCGTGCTTCCTCGCTCCTCGGCGAGTGTCCCGACGACCTCGCGTGCCGCCTCGTGGTCGAGTTCCATCTTGCCGCCGAGCGCCACCGACGAGGGAATCCGCCCGAGCACGACGTTCGCGTCCGTCACGGTGGGTTCGTCGCCACCCTGCCCGTAGCAGGCCGGGCCGGGGTCGGCACCGGCGCTCTCCGGACCGACCTGGAGCGAGCCGCTGAGTTGGACACGGGCGACGGAGCCACCGCCCGCGCCGACGGTGTTCACGTCCACCGCCCGGGACTTGAACTCGCGGTAGCCCACCTTCGTCTGACGCGTCGTCTCCGGTTTGTTGTCCTCGACCAGCGAGACATCCGTGGAGGTCCCGCCCATGTCGAGGGTCAGAACGTCCGGCACGCCTTTCTTCTCGGCGATGGTCGCCGCACCGACCACACCGCCGGACGGACCGGACAGCGCCAGTTCGACCGGGCGACTCTTTGCCGCACCGGAACTCATCAATCCACCGTCCGAGCGGACCACGTTCATCGTCGCCGTCGACCCGGCCGCCTCGAGCGAGTCGTCGAGACTGTCGAGGTACTCGATTACCTCCGGTCGGGCGTAGTCGTTTATCACTGTGGTCAGGGTACGCTCGTACTCGCCGTACTCCGGGACGATCTCCGAGGAGATAGACACCGGCAACTCCGGTGCCTCGTCGGCGATTATCTCCCGGACCCGCTCCTCTTGAACGGGGTTGAGATAGGCGTTCAGAAGCGCCACCGTCAGCGACTCGACGCCGGCGTCTGCGAGTTCACGAACCTGTTCGCGGACCTCCTGCTCGTCGATGGGTTCGACCACCGTCCCGTCCGGTGACGAGACACGGCCGGAGACACTCCGCGTGTCGACCAGGTCCGCGAGCGGCGTTGGTTTGTCCATGTCTATCCACCCGTACAGCGGTCCCGGTGTCCACGCCCGCGCGAGGTGCAGGATGTCCTCGTGGCCCTCACTGGTCAGGAGTCCGACCCGGGAACCGGTCTCCTCGAGCAACATGTTCGTCACGACTGTCGTCCCGTGGAAGAGAAGGTCCAGTTCCGCCACCGACGTGCCGGCCTTCGACGTTGCCTCGTCGATACCGTCGATGACCCCCTCCGAGGGGCTCCCCGGTGTCGACAGTACCTTGTCGATGGTGAGTTCGTGCGACTCCTCGTCGAACACGATAACGTCGGTGAACGTCCCGCCGACGTCTACTCCGAGATTGTGTGTCATTTGTTAGCTTACCGTCTAATAGGAGACGGTTACGGCGTATAACCGTTTCCCCAACGCCGGTTGGCTGTTTATATAGAGAACGCCGCCGAGAGACGGTGGGCATCACCAGATTGGTCGGTCCCTCCCCGTGTACCGCGAGTGGGATGTCACGCCCCCTCGAAGTCGGCGGGTTCGTCCCCGAAGAACGCCTCGTAGCCGCGCCGGTAGTCGTCTGTCTCGGCCGCCTCGACGATGGCCTCTGTCTCGGCGGCGAGCTGTGCCTCCAGTCCGCGGTCGAAACTGTCCAGCAGGAGCTCTCTCGTTGCCGCGTACGCGCGGGTCGGCCCGCCGGCCAGGTCGTCGGCGACCGCACGCCGCCGCTCGTCGAGTTCGCCGTCGGGAACCACCTCGGTCGCCAGACCGAGATCGACGGCCTCCGCGGGCGCGACCGGCTCGTCGAGGAGGGCGATCTCCCGTGCCCGCCGGAGACCGACGAGTCGCGGCAGAAAGAACGTCGACCCGCAGTCACCGGTCAGACCGATCCGTGGGTATGCAAACTCCAGGCGCGCCTCGTCGCTCACGAGGACGATATCACCGAGCACTGCCATCCCGAACCCCGCACCGGCGGCAACCCCGTTTACCGCCGTCACGAGCGGCGCATCCATCCGGAGGAGCTGCTCGATGCCGTCGTGCAGGGTCGACGCGAGGTACCGGAGACGGTCACTGTCCGCCGCGGTCCCGTCGAACTCGGCGAGGTCTGCCCCGACGCTGAACACGCCACCGCTCCCGGTGAGTGTCACACACCGAACACTCTCGTCCTGCCGGAGTGCGACTCCGATGGACCTGAGTTCGTCGACGAGCCCCGGATTGACACCGTTCATCCTACTCGTGCTGTCTATCTGTATCGCGACGACGCTCTCCTCACGCGTGAGCCCGAAGTTGTCGTACTCGAACGGCCGGTCGAACGTGGACATACACCACCTCACGTCCCGGAATAATAAAACCGGCGCGAGTACCTGTCGTCGGGGAGCGAGGAACATCCGCGTTCTTACCTGCGCTCACCCGCAGGTTCAGGTATGCGCGTTACCGCCGTTGGAACGAGTGGTGGTGTACCCACCGCGGAGTACGGAACGAGCTGCGTCTCCCTGAACCTGTTTGGCGACGAGATTCTGCTCGACTGTGGGGAGGGGTCACAGCAGCGGTTGCTGCGGTACGACACCTCCCCGAACGTCGATGCCGTCCTCGTCAGCCACTTCCACGCGGACCACACGCTGGGGATACCCGGTCTCGTGCAGGCCCTCGAGATGAACGAGCGCGAGCGACCGCTCGGTATCTACGTCCCCGAACAGCGGACCGGGCGGGCAAACGACCTGGTCGAGGGTGCCTACGGGTGGCCCAGTTACCCGGTCGAGATACACGGGTACCGCGACGGCGAGGCAGTCATTCACACCGAGGACTACAGCGTCCGGGCCTTTGCGACACCCTACACCGAACACTCCCACGGTTTCGTCGTCGAGGAGACGGCGACACGCGAGTTCCTCGTCGAGCGGGCGCGGGCACTCGGTCTCGACCCCGGTCCAAAGTACGGGCAGTTACAGAGCGGACAGACAGTCGAGACAGCCGACGGGGACACCGTCGAACCCCAGGACGTGCTGTCGGACCCGGAACCGGGGCGGAAAGTCGTGTACCCGGGCGATACCAGACCCACGCCCGAGGTGGTCGAGGCGGCGTCGGACGCGACGTTGCTCGTCTACAGCGCGATGTTCACCGACGAGCAGTCCGACCGCGCCCGTTCGACCGGCCACTCCACCGCGAGGGAGGCGGGACGGGTCGCCTCGGAGTCGGGGAGCGAGCGGCTCTGGCTCACGCACATCTCCCCGCGTCACGAGGGGGACGAACGACAGCTCGAATCACAGGCGGCCG
>CAYZGA010000082.1:0-5819 GCA_964477945.1 uncultured Halobacteriales archaeon | reverse complement strand
GCTCCGTCTGTTTCCGACGCGGCGTTCCCGTCGTGGCTCGTCACCATCCCGGCGGTGTAACCGAGCAGCGTGAACGCGATGACGAGGACGGTCAGCGCCGCCTGGGAGCCGTTCGAGACCGGGAGTTCCGAGAGTTCGAGCAGGACGCCGAACAGGAGTGAGCCACCGACCACAGCCCCGCCCCAGGATTCCGATTGCCCCGTGGGGTCGGACTGTACGACGTACAGGGTCGACGCGAGAGCCGCTGTCCAGACGATTCCGGCACCGAGCACCAGCACTAGCGGGGTCTCCAGCCACCACAGACACCCGGCGATGGGACCACCCACTGCCGCTCCTGCTGTGATACTCCAGAGCGCGACGCTGTTTTTCATTCGTACTGCTCGATAAGGGCCTGCGTCGTCTTGAACGGAGCCACGAGTTGCTGGCTCGGAGACACGACGGTCCCTGTTCTGTGCGGGCCTGCGGCACTCGCTTCGCGGAACGGAGGTCCGGTCGAGCGTCGCCCGACGACGGCTGGATTCGTCTGCCGAACCGAGATAGACAGCGTGAAGAGGGCAGAGACAGAATCTCGCGGGAAGAACACCGCCCCCGCCGGTGTCAGATACATATGGACAGAGACCAGGCAACACGCGACTGCACAGCCGTCGTCGACGCGATAAGCGAGGCCGTCATCAGCGACCGGGAGTTCCTGGAGACGGTGCTCATGGGACTGCTCGCCGAGGGACACGTTCTGCTCGAGGATGTCCCCGGAACGGGAAAGACACTGACCGCGCGGAGCATGGCAACCGCGCTCGGACTCTCCTTCTCGCGCATCCAGTTCACGCCGGACCTGCTCCCCGCAGACGTGACCGGCACGTACGTGTTCAACGAGCAGGACCGTGAGTTCGAGTTCCGGCCCGGGCCGGTGTTCAACAACGTCGTCCTGGCCGACGAAATAAACCGCGCCCCGCCGAAGACCCAGTCGGCACTGCTGGAGGCGATGGGCGAGCGCCAGGTGAGCGTGGACGGTGACACCCACGACCTGCCGGAGCCGTTTTTCGTAATCGCCACCCAGAATCCCGTCGAACAGGAGGGCACCTTCGCGCTCCCCGAGGCACAGGTCGACCGGTTCATGGTGAAAACCAGCCTCGGCTACCCCGACTTCGACGGGGAGTTGACCCTCCTGAAGCGACGTGACGACCGCTCGGCCCGGACACCGGGTGTCGAGTCGGTGCTCTCCACCGACGAGGTGCTCGACCTGCAGACGGTGCCCGAGTCCGTTCGCGTCGACGAGGACCTGATGCGGTACGCCCTGGAGATTACGCGGGCCACCCGGTCGGACCACCGCGTCGCTATCGGAGCCTCACCGCGAGGATCACAGCGCCTGTTCGAGGCCGCCCGCGCCCGGGCGGTGCTCGACGGCGAGGATTTTGTCACACCTGACGTGATAAAACGAATCGCACGCCCCGTGCTGGCACACCGCATCGTGCTCACCGCGGACGCACAGGTAAACGACGTGAACAGACACGAGATTGTCGACGACGTGCTCGCCGAGATTCCCGTCCCGACCGTGGACTGACCGGACTCGGCCGTCAGTTGTTCTGCCCGCACGAACGCCGACGGCAGTTCGCCTCCCCTCTGTTGCTCTGCCGGTGGATACCGACCACGTCAGTCGTGGGGGTGGAACCGTTTCATCGCCCGCCGGACGGCGTCGGTATCACCGACGAAGGTGACGTTGTCGCCGTGTTCGATGATATCGTCCCCGGTCGGGACCCGTTCCTCGCCCTCGTGACTGACGACGGCGACGATACACCCGTCGGGGATCTTCGAGTTTATCTCCTTGATTTTCTTGCCGCCGAGCTCCCGGGCTGTTACCTCGACCTCTTGGACGTCGTGGCCCTCGCCCATCTCGTTCATCCAGTGGCTAAGGGCAGGTCGCTCTATCTCGTCGTCGATGGCGACAGCGGTCGCCCTTACCGAGTCGATCGCCGTCACGCCTATCGAGTCGAACGCGTCGACGTTCGACGGGTCGTTGACCCGCGCGTAGAGCGTGTCGATGTCGAACTTCGTCTTTGCCGTCTGACAGACGAGCAGGTTGACGTCGTCGTCACCGGTTGCCGCGATGACCGTCCCCGCCTCGTCGATACCGGCACTCTTCAGCGTGCTCGTCTCGCTCGCGTCACCCTCGTGGACGGTGAACCCCTGCGAGCGTGTCTGTTCGGCCTGTTCGCTGTCCTTCTCGATGAGGACGACGAACTCGCCTCTGTCCTCCAGTCGTTCCGCGAGCGTCCGGCCGACCCGGCCGCCCCCTGCGATTATTGTGCGCATTGGTGATACCTTGAGTGCGTCTGCGATCTGTCGTGCGAACCCTGCCTGTGTTGCGACCGTCGCGAGGATGACCGCGAACACCGCTGCCTGCAACACGCCCGCACCTTCGACCCCCTCGGCCTGCATCTCGGCTGCGAACAGTGTCGCCACGCTCGCGGGGATGATACCACGGGGACCGACACCGGCGATGAACGTCCGCTCGCGCCAGCTGAATCGCTCTGCACCCACCGTCGAGAGAACGACCAGCAGCGGCCGGACCACCACGATAGCGGCCAGGGCAAGCAACACCGCGTCGATACCGAGGTCTCCGATCGCGTCGAGGTCGATCAGCGCGGCGATGGCGACGAACACGAACGCCAGGACGACGAGTGTTGCGCTGCGGGCGAACTCCTCGACCTCGTGGCGGTGGGCCAGCCCCGCGTTACCCAGCACGATACCACTGGTGGCCGCCGCCGCGACGCCGGCCTCGGCTGTGACGGTGCTGGCAACAGCGTACCCGCCGACCGCCCCGGCGAGCGCGAGAAACTGGTTCCCCTGTACCTCGTTACCGGGTGTGAGTTCGACCTGGATCAGCGCGTAGACCACCCCCGCGGCCACCAGACCGACGGCGAGCCCGACGCCGAGCTTCTCGGCGAATATCAGCAGCGTGTCCACCAGCGGGTCGTCGTGCAGGACCATCGTCTCGAAGAGAACCGCCGCCCCGATGGCCGCGGTCACGTCGTTTACGATACCCTCGGTTTCGAGCGCAGAGGCGACGTGCTCTCTCACCCGGACCACCTCGAGGATGGGCGTCACCACCGTCGGTCCCGTCGCGACCAGCAACGCCCCGACGACGAGTGAGATGTTCCAGTCGGCCCCGACCAGGTAGTGGGTCGCCGCTGTCATGCCGACGAACATCACGACGGCTCCGATGGTCACCAGTCGCAGGGCGGCCGACCCAGCCTCGCGGACCCGATTGAACTGGAGCGCGAACGCGCCGTCAAAGACGATAATCGCCACGGCGACACCGACAATCGGCTGGAGTCGCTCCACCCCGCCGAACGTCTCCAGCGTGATGAACTCGAGTATCGGCCCCAGGAGGATGCCGAGGATCAGATAGAACACCACGCTCGGAATCTGGAGCCGTCGGGCCATCAACTGGACCCCGAGCCCCAACACGAGTATCGAGGCTATGGCGAGTAACAGGTCTTCTGGTACCTCTGCCACCGATTCGCCCCCCGTAGAGAGGACACCGCCGGGTGCAAGCGCAAGGCGTAACATGCTCTCTGACACAGACTATCTGAACAATTAGAGCCGACTGATATTGTTCTGTCGGTTGCCGCACGAGCCTCTGTCTGTGCCGGGCAGCGGTTTGTTCCTGTCTCACACAGCCTTCTCAGCCGGCACCCTGCATCGACGGCGAGTCTCTCGCGGTGGATCAGTGGCCACACGGGAACTCCGCTGTGGGCCGCTGGTCCGGGCGCACGCCGGTGTTCTGTCGTCTCCGACTCCCGGAGCACCAGCGACCAACATCCATATCTAATCTCAGGTAGAACAGTCAGCACAGAACTGAGCATGAGTTACGAACTCGACGATATCGACAGGCGAATCCTCTACAGACTCATGGAGGACGCCCGCCACACGTCGGCGACAGAACTGGCTGACGAACTCGGCGTATCCGACGGGACCATCCACAACAGAATCGACCAACTCGAGGAGAGGGGGATAATAAAGGGCTACCGGGCGATAGTCAACTTCGAGCGTGCCGGCGGACACCTGGTGGGCATCTACCTGTGTACTGTGCCGGCCGCCGACCGGGAACGGCTCGCGATGGCCGCCCGCTCGATTCCGCGCGTGGTAGATGTCCGGGTACTGATGGCCGGCAAGCGGGACCTCCAGGTCGTCGCTGTCGGCGAGAGCACCGAGGACCTGCGTAACATCGCCCGGGAACTGTCGGCGCTCGATATCAGTATCGAGGACGAGGAGTTAGTCCAGACCGAACTGTGGAGCCCGTACGAACCGTTCGGCCCGGACGACAGTGACAGTCCAATCGAGAGTGTGAACACGTTTTCGCTGTCGAACGGCACTGACATTCTCGAGGTTGTCGTCGAAGACGACGCCCACATCGCCGGTCATTCGATTTCCGAGGCCCGTGACGCCGGATACCTCTCTCCCGGCACGACCGTTCTGCTTGTCGAACGTGACGACGAAACAATCGAACCGGACCAGACGACAGTGCTCCACGAGGGCGACGTGGTCACGATTATACCCTCGGACGACCAGACCGACGCCGTTCGGCCGTTCTCGCAGACCGCGGTGTCTGACTGAGGACATCCCGCGAGCGCGTCCTGACATCCCCTCGGACTCGGCATCACAACCGATGAATGTCTTGATATTCAACGTTTCGCCGGCTGTTGGCTTCATCCCACGAGCAAAGTCGTTGGCTTTCGCCTCGGAACTCTGTAATCCCGTTTGACCGACCACCGTCGACGCGCTCCTCGGACTGTCCGGTTCGACGGGACCACTGTCGACGCGCTCGGGGTCTGACGACGGTGAGTGTTCACCCCACGAGCGGTCACCCGCTGTCTGTCGGGGTCAGGAGTCGGAGAGCGACTCCGCGAGCCCTGGTGGTCCGACGTACTCGACTGTCTCGATATCGTCGTGTACCTGGACCAACTCGGCGTCGACGAGTTCCGGCAGCACCTCGGCTTCGAGCATCCGGGTGACTCTCTGCTCGTCGTCCGGGAACAGCCTCACCTCCTCGGCAGAGAGCTTCGCCGCCAGTGCGGCCAGAGGCAGTTCGTTTGTCGTGGCGTTGATAAGTTGCTCAGCAACGGCCAGACGGCGCTCAAGTGTCTCGCTGTCGTCACCGAGCGCGGCGGTGAGAGCGTATGCGTCCACCCCTGTTGTGGTCCCTTCGGCGTTGGCCCGAACCGCTGTCTGACGTGTGATACCGTACCCGATACCCGCGACCAGTCCGACGAGCGCCAACTCCTCGAACAGGAACATCCTGTCGGCGACGACACCGTCTCGCAGCACCTGATGCGCGTAGATTCCTCCGGCCACCCCGACGGAGCTGATCAGTCCAGCGACGCTCCAGCCGAAGATTGCCCAGAGATCTGTGGCGCTGTACTGGCTCTGGACGAGTGAGTACGCGGTCGCCACGACGGCAGCCGACAGTACGGCGACCAAGCCAATCTCGGTGCGTCTGACCAGCTGTGAGTACGGATGCTCGGCCAGAAACGGGTGCTCGACGAGGTACGCTATCGCGACCGCACCGAGCAGTACACCGACCACTGCCAGTAGCCCCATCGGGAACTGACGGCTGGCTCCTCCGAACTCCCGTGACCATCGTGTTGCCATCTGTCTACCCTGTGCTACGGCGTCGGTTGTAATAAATCTATTCCTGGACACTCAGAATTAGATTACCGTAATTCATTTAAATACCTGAATCCATATAGACAATCGAGATGGTAAGTCACGACCTCGACCGAAGTCTGGGTCTCTACCCGACGATGATGATCAGTATGGGA
>CAYZGA010000081.1:1083-11284 GCA_964477945.1 uncultured Halobacteriales archaeon | reverse complement strand
CCGACTGGAGAACGACCGGTGGGGCTGGTACTACCGGACGGCACTCCGGACGATTATCCAGGCCTGCGGCCGGATTGTCCGCTCACCCGACGACCACGGCGCGACCTACCTCGGGGACTCGTCGCTGCTTGACGTGTTCGAGCGCGCCCGGAGGACGATACCCGACTGGTTCCGCGACCAGGTCGACCGGATGGGCAGTCCGGACCTGCCCGACTTCGACCCCGCGGCGGCCATCCGGGCGGTCGACAGCGAACAGCGTCGTCGCGGTTCCGGTCGGAGCGGATACACCGACCGGTCGACCACCACCGAGGACCACCCGCTGTCGGATGTCTGGGGGGAGTGACCCGGGTCAGGCGTCGGGACCGCGGAACGTCGCGATGACGACGAACTCGTTCCCGCCGCTCGACTCCCAGACGATATCCAGTTCGGACGCCGGCCCGACACCGGTGAGTGTCACCCGGTCGCCGGCGGTGACCGTCGACCCCGCGGTCACGTCCTCGCCGGCAACCTCGGCCCACGACGCACCGACGGCGTCGAACCCGGTCCCGTCGAACGTTACCCGACCGGCGGTGAACGTGTTCCCACTCACAAATGTAATCTCCAGTGTCTCCTCGGTTTCGTCGTACTCGTACTCGAACGAGACACTCGGCGCGACCGGCCCCCCCTCGGGGGAGTCACCGAAGTACCGCAGCACCGGGGCGAGTTGGCTCGCAAGTCCGTCGAGACCGTCGATACCGCTGGTCTGTCGCGTGCCCGTTACCCGGGTCTGCTGGCCGTCCACCTCGACGGTCAGGTCGCTCAGCGGTCCCTCCGCGAGGAGGTCCGGTGCGTCCTCGCCGAACGTCTCCGCGCTGTCCGTGTCGGGGTGGTCGACGACCAGGTGTAGTTCTGTCTCGCTGCTGTCGACGGTGGCCTCGAGGCCGAGGAGCACGTCGGGGTTGCTCTCGGGGCGCAGTAACTGGTAGAACGGCGCCCCTTCGAGCCTCTCCTGCAGTTGCTCGAACTGGCTGTCCGTGTCGACCAGCCGCGTCGTCTCGCCCCGACTCGCGTCGATGGTGTCTTCGACCCCGGTCCGTGCGTTGGCCACGACGGCTGTCCCGTTGTCGACCCCGAGGGTGAGTTCTGTCTCGCTCCCCAGGGGCTGGCCACCGGTGTACACGTCGTACCCGCCGTAGGTTCCGTCGGCCTGTGGTTCCCGGGTCGCAATCTCCGCTCCGAACGCGTCGACCATGCTCTCCGCGTCGAAACTCCCCAGAAGCACGAGCGGCGCGTCACTGTCGGTTATCTGCAAATCGACCGCCTCGTAGTCGACACCCGGTAGCTCTCCGACGATACTCGTGTAGTCGAACCCCTCGACGGCCGCGAGCTGTGCCGGCTGTTCGACCCGTGTCAGCGTCGCCGCGTCGAACGCCGACTCGGCTATCCAGTCGGCCGCGGTCGGTTCGCCGGACCCGTCGTTCAGACCCAGACCGTCGAGACACCCCGCCAGTCCCGCTGTCACTGCTGCGACGCTCCCGACAATCGTCTCGCGCCGTGATGGCATGCGTGACCGTGCCCATCCATCCTATCTAACTGTTTTGATTAGCATACCCACAGCGACCCGCCGGGATACCGTCGAGTCGGACCGGGCCTGCCCAACCCGGGCGTGGGGCGGTCCGCTCGACTCGCGCGCCGGCCATTCTATCTGGGAACGAACACGTCGACGGTCGTGTTCTGTTCGGCACCGTGTCCCGACACCGGTATCACGTCTGATACTACTATCCGGTACCGTTCGGGCGGCCGTACCCGGGAGCGGCGGGAACTGCCAGCATACTTGTCGGTGGCGCACCCAGATGTCGTATGACCGATATCGAGGAAAAGACCGACCGGTACGAGCAACTGCTCGCCGAGGCACTCGACGAGGCGACAGTCGCCCCGCCCGGGGGGACACCGCTCGCGGCGGCGGCCGACGACTGCGAGGAGATGGCCCGGTCGTACCTGGAGGACGGCCGGTACTTCCGGAGTGAAGACGACACAGTGAACGCGCTCGCGGCGTTCTCGTACGGTCACGCCTGGCTCGACGCCGGTGCGCGCTTCGGTCTGCTGGACGTTCCTCGCAAGGGTCACCTGTTCACCGTCTGAACTGCTCGACGTGCGAGTCCAGCCACGCCCGGTCCGCTCTCGGGCGGCCACAACCCGTCTACCGGTGCCTCACACCACACTGCGACGAAAGGTGTTTATGACGCTGGCTCTTACTTATCAGTACTGAGAACCGCGGTCTGCGGCACGACCGCCCTCTTGTGACGACTACAACGGACACCCAGTGCCATGAGACAGACAGAGCGGAGAGCAGAGACGACAGAGCACGAACAGAGGACAGACGAGACACTGGAGCAGTGTCCCGAGTGCGGCGGGTCACTGGTCAGCGATACCGAGCACGGCGAGACGCGGTGTGGGGACTGTGGACTGGTCGTCGACGAGTCGGAGATCGACCGTGGACCGGAGTGGCGGGCGTTCGACGCCGGCGAGCGCGAGGAGCGGTCCCGCGTGGGCGCACCGACGACGAAGATGATGCACGACGAGGGGCTGTCGACGAACATCGGTTGGCAGGACAGGGACGGCCACGGGAACACGCTCTCAAGCAGTCAGCGCGAGCGGGCGGGCCGTCTCCGGACCTGGAACAAGCGGTTCAAGACCCGTGACGCGACAGACCGCAACCTCAGGCAGGCACTCGGCGAGATCGACCGGATGGCCTCCGCGCTGGGACTACCCCAGAACGTCCGCGAGACGGCGAGTGTCGTCTACCGGCGTGCACTCGACGAAGACCTCCTGCCGGGGCGCTCTATCGAAGGTGTCGCCACGGCGGCGCTGTACACGGCGGCCCGCAAGGCCGACACGCCGCGCTCGCTGGACGAACTCGAACACGTCTCACGCATCGACCAACAGGAACTCAGGCGAACCTACCGGTACGTGGTTCGCGAACTCAACCTCGAAGTCCGACCCGCCGACCCGACGAACTACCTCCCCCGGTTCGTCTCCGACCTGGACCTCTCCGACGAGGTGGAACGCGGGGCGCGGCAACTGCTCGACACCGCTCGCACGGAGAACCTCCTCAGCGGCAAGTCCCCGGTCGGACTCGCCGCCGCCGCAATCTACGCCGCATCCCTTCTCGCCGAGGAGATGGTCACACAGCAGGAGGTCAGCGCCGTCGCCGATATCTCCGAGGTGACCATCCGCAACCGTTACCGTGAACTCCTCGACGCCGGTTCGAACGTGCCTGTCGAGGTGTAGGCCGACCCACCGGTTGACGACCCGGCGTGTGCGCTCGCGGTGTTCTCGCACGCGGTCCCGCTGAACATCTTCCGCGAGCGCTATCCGCTCACTGTTCGGGTGCCTCCCGGTTCGGGAGACATCGCCGGTGAACTGTCGTCGAGAGAGACACTGTCTCTCCTCCCGAAACGTCGGTTCGTGGGCCGAAACCGCCGTTCACCCCTTATGTCTGCTCTCGTGTACGGTGCAAACACGGGCACCATTCGGCACCTCGCCCAACACAGTCGACCAATCGCCGCTGACACAAGACAGATGACAGCACCATACCCACATACGAACGAGAGCACGCGCACCGAACCGCCGGCAGACAGATCGACAGTCGTCGCGGCCCTGCTGTCGGTTTTCGTCTCGCCGCTCGGTTACTACTACGTCGGCCGGACGCGACTCGCCGCTATCAATCTGCTCACGCTCAACTACCTGCTGCTCGGGGTCCTCGTCGTCCCGGTACACACGCACCTGATCGTACGGGGCGCGGACCGCGAGCGCCCGGCCGACAGGTCGGCAGGCCGGACCGGCGGGCAGTCCACCACAACTGCGTACCTCCGCCAGTACCAGTCGGCGTGGATTCGCTCCGACTGACCTGTCCGTTCCTCACCCGCCGGGCGTGGGGTTGGCGTTCTCCCGGACGTACGCGAGCAACTGGTCGGGGCCGGTGTCGACCCCCTGACGGTGAAAGAAGTTGGCGACGTTCCGGCAGTCCCGCTCCAGGAAGTCGTCGCTGTTCGGGTGGTGGACGGTCACCGCCTGCCCCAGGTCGATGACGTACAGCCGTGACCCGTCGACGACGATGTTGTACTCCGAGAGGTCGCCGTGCACGAGACCGGCATCGTAGAGTCGGCGTGTGTACTCCCGAACCACCTCGTAGGCCGTTTCCGGGTTCTCGATGGTGACCTCGCCGAGTCGCATCGCCCGTCCCGCGTCGGTACCGAGGTACTCCATCACGAGGACGTTGCGCTCGACGGCCACCGGGGTGGGAACCCGCACGCCGGCCTGCCGCGCCCGACTGAGATTGGCGAACTCCGCCCGGACCCAGGCCATCACGACCGACTTCTTGTCCCCGCCGATGGACTCGAAGCGAGGGTCGCCTTCGAGGTACTCCCCCATCTCGCGGAAGTCCGATGCGTTGATGCGGTATATTTTGACCGCGACAGTGTCCTCGCCGGACAGTGCCGTGTAGACGTTCGCCTCCTTGCCCGTCGAGATTGGACCGCCGAAGGCGTCGATGTAGCCGTCCTGCACGAGTTTGTACAGCGCCGCGAACGTCGCGTCGTCGAACACGGACGCCTCGACCTTGAACTGGTCTGCGTCGGTTATCCGGTCGCGAAACTCGCTGAACTCCCGGTCGCGCTCGCGAGCGATGCGGTCTGCCTCCGTGTCCTCGTAGTCTATCTCCTCCCACTCGTCGCCCGGTGCTGTCTCGTCTGTGTCGAGGAGACCGTACTCGCCGTCCATCTACACGTCCTAGTGTATCGAGGGGCAAAAGGGTGCGTCTCGCTCCCGGGACCGACGACTGTCTGCCCGGTGACGGTCCGTCACCCGCCCCAGTAGAACCGCGGCGCGAGCACGAGGTAGGCGAGCGCAGAGACCAGCAGCACGCGCGGAAACACCCGGCCGAGTGCCGCCGGGACGACGATAGCGGCCATCTGGACGGCACCGAGAACGATGGCGTCACGGTCGAGCAACTTGGGGTACGGCACCGGGGCGACCATCAGTACCGACAGCACGATTGCACCCCCGAGCAACACGGGGACGGCGGTCAGGCCGGCGAGGTACGCCGCGGCGAGAATCGAGGACGCGAGCGTGTTCTGGATACCAGGGCGGGTCTCGTCCTCGCCAACGTAGACGGTGTACAGCGCCGTGCGGACGAGCGAGAACACGACGAACACGGCGGCCACGACGCCCGCGACGGCGGCCAGTTCGGGGTCGTCGGCGAGGCTGATAGCGTCCCCCCGGGACTCCTCGCTCGCGAGCACGAACACGAACGCGGCGGGTGCGGTTCCAAAGGAGACGATGTCGGCCATCGAGTCGAGGTACGGGCCGACGCGGGTGCTCCCGAACTGGCGCGCGATGACACCGTCGAGCCCGTCTGCCACCGCCGCGAGCAGGACGAGTCGGGCGACCAGTCCCACCTCGCCGAGCACCGCCGCCGCGATCGCAAGCAGCCCGATGCCCGAGTTCAGGAGCGTCATCGCGTCCGCCCAGCCGAGTCTATCGAACACCTGCAACGACATACCTGACCGACGACCAGCGGGTACAAGAAGGGCGCGGATTCGTGACTCACACTGTCAGACGTGACGGGCGGAGAGTGTCGGGAGCGGTCGAGCGGCTCAGTCGTTCGACTGGTCGAACTCCGAGAGGTCGTCCCCGACATCGAAGGTGATCGGGTCACTGTCCTCCGCACCGAGCGCGACGCCAAGCATCTCCGAGCCGGTATCCTCGACGCTGACTGTCTCGCTCGCCTGCGAGACGCCGTCTATCTCGACGTTCGTGAGTTCGATGCTGACCTCGTAGGAACCTGCCTCGGTCCAGACATCGTCGTACGCCGCGAAGTTGCTGTCCCGCTCGTCGCCGGCCTCGCCCTTTGCCGCCAGCTTGTAACTCTCGTCGACAACGGTGTCGCCGGCCGGGTCGACAACCTCGACTGTCCCGTCGACCTTCTCGTCGTACTGGTTGAGGACGTTGACCTGGCCGAGAAACCGGTTCATGATGAAGTTACTGATGGCCGTGCAGCCGGCGACTGCTGCGACGGCGGCTGTACCACCCGCCGCGAGGAACCCACGTCGGGTCGTCGAGACACGCGAGTTGTGTGGACTCATTGTTGTGACACTCGAAACGTGAGTCCGACACCCTATAACCGACCACGCGCGGTTTCGAGTAGAGATACGGTCTCTCGACACGAGAGACACGTCTCGCGGCGGTCGGGTACCTGGGGTGATCCGAGTTCGGTACCGGGCTCACTCGGCTTTCAGCGAGAGCACGGTCCGGTCGAACTCACAGACGAGCGTGTCGTCCTGTTTGAACACCTCGACGTGCATCCCGACGACGCCACGCTCGCCGTCGCTGGTCTCGCGCTTGTCGGTGACGGTCGTCTCCGCGCGCAGGGTATCGCCGTGGAACACCGGGGCCGGGTGTTCGACGCTGTCGTAGCCGAGGTTGGCGACGATGGTGCCGTCGGTGGTCTCGGGAACCGTCAGTGCCACCGCGAGCGACATCGTGTAGAGCCCGTTGACGATGCGCTCACCGAACTGTGTGTCCGCGGCGAACTCGGCGTCCAGGTGGAGCGGTTGCTGGTTCATCGTCATATCACAGAACTGCTGATTGTCGGCCTCGCTGACCGTGCGCCGGCGCTCGTGAGCGATTGTCTCGCCCACCTCGAACTCGCCGTAGTACCGTCCCGTCATGCCCGGTGACTCGGGGGCGCGGGACAATACACTGTCGGTCGGATACCACGACGGCCCGAGGGCCGGCAACCGACACGGACCGCGCGAGCCCCGCGACGTCTGGCGATGCGTACGGCGGTGACGACAGGCCGACACAAGCGGTCGGTCCTCGTACGGTCGTGCGTGACTCCGTACCGCCGTGCCATCGTCGGGCAGGTGTGTCAGCCCGCGAACCGCACGAACGTCCGAGGCGGACCGAGAATAATCACACACGACCGTATCAGTTGTTGCTCACCGGTGCGGTCCACTCCTCGCGGCTCATCCCCGGGTAGACGATTCCGGCCATCCCCTGTACCATCGACGTGTAGACGTGGAAGGCGATGCAATCGAACACCTCGAGTATCTCCGCCTCGGTGAGACCGAGCTCCCGGAGCGCCACGAGGTCGTCGTCGGTGATATCGTGTGGGTCCTCTGTTGCCTTCTGTGCGAACCTGAGAATCACCTCCTCGGCGGGGGAGAACCCGGTCTCCTCGATGCGTAGCTCCATCAGCCCCTCGATGGTCTCGTCGTCGACGCCGATGCTCTCGAGCGCGGACTCGTGGAAGTACCGACAGCCCGCACACTCCATCTCCGTCGCGACCACCATCGATATCTTGGATTTGAGTTCGTAGGGTAGTGACCCGCCGTTGTAGACGTAGTCGATGTGTACCCAGACCCGCTCCATCAGCTCCGGGTCGTTCCCGTACAGCAGCCACAGTTTGCTGAGATCCAGCTCCTCGTCGACGTCGCCCCGACTGCCTTTCAGTTCCTGGTAGATGCGGGCTGTCTTGCCCGTTGCCTCCTCCTCGCTCACCAGCCCGAGTGTGTTTGCTCGTGGTTCGCTATCCTGTCTCTCGGTGGCCATACCATCGGGTTGTGGCTCCGTGCGTCTAAAAGCCCCGGGCCACCGCGCCCGGGGCGGTTCACAAACGTCGGTACTCCGGGTGACTCGGCCCGTCGGTGACACTCTCTGTCCGTTCGAGACGGTGGGATTCAGTCTCCGGCCGTTCGGGTCGAATCAAAACCGTTTTCGACACCGCCGACCGTGACCGGGTGATGAGCGAGTACACCGCGACCGTCACGGTGCGGCTGAAACAGGGGGTACTCGACCCCGAGGCGGAGACCACACGACGGGCGCTCGAACGACTCGGGTTCGAGCTGTCGGCGCTGCGCGCCGCAGACCAGTTCGAACTCGACCTCGACGCGGAGAGCGCGGGGAGCGCCCGCGAGCGGGCCACGGAGATGACCGAGCGTCTGCTGGCCAACCCGACGATTCACGACTACGATATCGAGGTCGAGCCGCGATGACGGTCGCCGTCGTGCAGTTCGGGGGAAGTAACTGCGACCGCGACGCCGTCCGGGCGCTGTCGGCGCTGGACATCGACGCGGACCGCGTCTGGCACGAGGACGGTCTGCCGGCGGACACCTCCGGTGTGGTACTGCCCGGCGGGTTCTCGTACGGCGACTACCTCCGGGCCGGTGCGATGGCGGCCCGGTCACCGGTCGTATCCGAGGTCCGTGAGGTGGCCGCGGCGGGAACCCCGGTGCTCGGCATCTGCAACGGCGCACAGATCGGCTGTGAGGCCTCGCTGACCCCCGGCGCGTTCACCGTCAACCGGAGCGCACACTTCCAGTGTGAACACGTCCACCTGCGCGTCGAGAACGCCGACACCCCCTGGACCCGCTCGTACGACGAGGGCGAGGTGCTCCGGTTCCCCATCGCGCACGGCGAGGGCCGCTTCGAGATATCACGGGAGCGTCTCGACGCGCTCGACGCCGCCGACCGGGTCCTGTTCCGGTACTGTGACGCCGAGGGCCGTGTCACCGACGCGGCGAACCCGAACGGGTCCGCGGACAACGTCGCCGGACTGCTCGGCGCGCGTGACACTGTCGCGGTCACGATGCCACACCCCGAACGCGCCACGCTCGCCGACACCGGACCGACGGACGGACGTGGCGTGTTGCAGGCCTTTGCACGCGCGACGGCGACCTGATTACAGTTTTCGCTCGGCGTCCTCGGCGAGCTCCTGCATCCGCTTGCCGACGCGACCGGCGTCGGAGAACTCGTCTTCGCTCATCGCCGTCGCCAGCGCGTTCCCGAGCACGAACACCGCGTGCTTGTGCTCGCTTTTCGACATGTGGACGTCGTCCGGGGTGACGTCCAGCTCCTCGTACGGGTCGAACAGGCCCGTCTCTACGTGTTCGAGGTCCCTGAAGTACTCCATGATGATGACCATCTGTTCGTGGAGTTCGAGCAGTTCGTCCTTGTGCATACGTGCTTGTTAGACCCCGGGACTTAGTATGTTTACGCCCGACTGAACACACGAATCTGTCACCGCCGGGACGGAGCAACCGGGTCTCTCCGGGCGCGGTGCAGAGGTCGGTCACTCGAACGCCGCGAGACTGGACTGGAGCGGTCGCTCGTCGCGGTCGGTGAGTTCGTACCCGACCAGGTCGCGCATGTCGACAGCGTACCGACTGCCGGCCCGTTCGAGAACGAGCACGCGACCTTTCGTCCCACGGACGCGGCCACTCGCGAGCGTCTCCGCGACCGGTTGCCCGTCGAGGGCGAGTCCGTACTCGAAGCGGAACGTCTCCAGCGGGTCGAACCTGTCGAGCAGTTCCGTCCAGAGGTCGGTCTCGACTGCCCGTCCGAGACCGCGAATCTTCGCCGGGACCCGCACCCGGTCGCCGACATCGGCGGCGATATCGGCCTCGACCCGGCGGGCGGTCCGACCGTCTGCGACCGTCCGAATGTGGGCCGCGCGGTCGGCCCCCTGTTCGCGGAGTCGTGTCTCCAGTCGCCAGGAGCGGGTCACACCCACCTTGACCGTGGCGGGCGCGAACGCGGCGAGGTAGATTGCGTGTTCCTCGTGGCATGTGTCCAGCGGGCGGTCACAGTCACCCGTGCACCGGGCGCAGGCCCACCTGCCGGTGTGGCGGTCACAGTACGGTGCGGTCGGGTTCGGGCAGGCCTCGTGGTGCTCGCCGTCGCGGACACCCGCACAGCGGCGCTCGCCGAGCCCGTAGTCGAGTGTCGTCCCGGCGGCGAGTGACAGCCGTCGCGCCTGGCCGTCGCTTGCCAGCCACAACGCGGCGTCGTCGGTCTCGCCCACCGGTGCCGTCTCGTAGTCGACGACCTGCACAATCTAGATACGACGACCGGAGCAAAGTGGCTGGCGGGTCAGAACGGCGCTGGCGCGAGCAGCTGGCCCCCGTCCACGGTGAAGTAACTGCCGGTGACGTAGGCCGCGGCGTCGCTCGCGAGAAACAGCGCCATCGGCACGCAGTCCCCGGGTGCGCCGAGACGGTCGGCCGCGAGGTCACCGTCGACGATGCGGTCGGCCATCCCATCGGGCATCACATCGTCGATGCCCTCGGTCTCGATGACCCCGGGGGCGATGGTGTTCGCCCGGATGCCGTGGTCGGCCCACTCGACGGCGACCGACTGCATCAGGTTGTGGACGCCGGCC
>CAYZGA010000081.1:0-1073 GCA_964477945.1 uncultured Halobacteriales archaeon | reverse complement strand
GATGAGGTGCTCGCCGGCCGCGAACGTGCAGTTCGCCGTTCCGTCGAGGATGGTCCCGACGACGGAGCGCCAGCCGTTCGGCGACAGCTCCTCGGCGGGACAGAGAAAGTTCGCCCCCGCGTTGTTCACGAGCACCGAGAGGTCGCCGAGTTCGTCGAGCACCGTCTCGACCATCTCGTCGACCTGTTCGGGTTCGCGCACGTCGACAGTCGTCGCGCAGGCGTCCACGCCGCGTGTCTCGATCTCCTCGGCGACAGGTTCGAGATGCTCCATCGACCGGCTGGCGACGGCCACGTCCGCGCCGTGGTCGGCGAACCCGAGCGCCATCGCACGGCCGATACCCGTTCCGCCGCCGGTCACCAGCACCGTCTCGCCGGCGAGCAGGTCCGCCGCGAAGATGTCGGTGCTCGGCGGCGTCTCGGGCGTGGTCATCGTGTCCCCGTGCTCATATCTCCATTATCTCGCGGGCCTCGTCGGGTGTGGCGGGTTCACGACCGACGTTGCGGACCATCTCGGCCGCCTTCCCGACCAGTTCGGCGTTGCTGTCTGCCATCTCGCCGTTCGGCAGGTAGAAGTTGTCCTCGAGTCCGACACGGACGTTCCCGCCCATCGCCAGCGAGGCCGCGGTCAGCGGCCACTGGTCGCGCCGTATCGGCGTCGTCTGCCAGTTTGCGTCTTCGGGGAGCTGGCGCACCTGGTGGGCGAGGTTGTCGACGGTCGCCGGAATCCCGCCGAGCACGCCCAGGATGAGGTTGAAGTGCATCGGCGGGTCGATCTCACCCTCCTTCAGGATCGGACGGGTGTTGCCGATGTGGCCGGTGTCGAAACACTCCAGTTCGGGTTTGACACCCGACTCCTGCATCGTCCGCAGGAGACGGCGGATCTCCTCGAACGGGTTCTCGAACACCATGTCGAACACGAAGTCCTCGCGCGAGTCGGAGTACTTCGCGTAGTTCATCGAACCCATGTTGAGCGCCGCGATGTCAGGCTGGACCTCGCTGACGTACGCCAGTCGCTTGTCGAGGTTGTCGAACACCGACCCCGTCGAGAAGTTGATGACGATGTCGGTCCGG
>CAYZGA010000080.1:0-11416 GCA_964477945.1 uncultured Halobacteriales archaeon | reverse complement strand
TCGATGCTCACCGTCGGTGTCGCGAGCAACTACTCGGGTGGGGAACCACGGACGGCGCAGATTGTACTCACCGCTGCCGGCGTGTTGATGGTCGTCGGCTTTGCGTTGCTTTTCATCTCCGAACTCACCGCGGCGGAGTCGTGACCGCCGCGTGCCGGACGGAACGGCGCTCTGTGCCGACACAGAACAGTCGGTGATGCCTGTCTCGGTCAGGTGGCGTGGCGCGCCGACCCGCGAGTGACGCTGATACGGTCCTGGGTGAGGATTGTCGGCACCGCTCGAAGCTCCGGAAGGGACAGTCGGTGAAACAGGCCGTCAGCGACAGCCCGGCGGTAACGAGTCGCGCACGACCGTATCAGACCTCCTCGACACGCCGCGAGCAGCGCAGACAGAGGGTGTCGGGCCCGATCCAGTTGACATCGCTCGAGCCACAGGCCGGACAGCGGTAGGCGTCGGTACCGTACGCGGTGGACCCGCGCGGCGCAGCGAGGTAGCCGTCGGCGACCGTCTGCTCGACGAGGCCGGGCATCCGCCGGCGCTTGTACTCGGGGCGGTGGGCCAGAAACCGACCGGGCTGGCTCGGGTCTGACCCGTGCAGGTCCGACCAGGTGACCGCAATCTCCCCGTTGTCCTGTCCGCGCGCGAGTTGCTTGAGCGGTTCGGCGGCCCCCTCGAACAGCGGTGTCGTCCCCCGCCGCTGGGGGTCCTCGATGGCGTCCGCGGCGTCCTCGTAGGCCGCGCTCGCGGTGTCGTACGCCTCGGCGGCACCGTCGAGACCGGCGACCGCCCGGAAGTCGGCGACGAACTCCCGGAAACAGGCCGCCTGTACCGGGCCGACCTGCGTCGCGAGGTCGCCCGCAACGGACACACCGGCGACGCCGCGCCTGCTCGCTCGCCCGTCGGCCCCGGCGACACGGTAACTGGCTGTCGCGGCGACCAGGTAACCGAGTCCGATACCGACCCAGCCCTGCTCGCCGGGCTCGAACGTGTCGATCTCCTCGTTCTCCCGCGGGTCGGCCAGCACCTGCCAGCCGGCACGGGTGTACTCGTCGCCCGCACGGTTGTACGCTCTGTCCGCGATTGCGGCGATTGCGGCGTCCCGGTGACCGCCGTCTGCTGTTCCCATACGGTCACGAGGGGACCTGCGACTACAAGCCTGCCGTTCCCGACCCGCGATGTGTCTCGCCGAACGCCCCCTCGCGCGAGCCGAACCGGTTCGACTGCCGGGCGTGCTACGCGGTGGTGATGGCCGAGTTCACGCTGCACGTCAGACTCGACGCCGACCGCGCCGACGCCGAGGACGGGGAGTCCATCCTCGGGCCACACGTCGAGACCTACGAGACGGTGAGCTACTGCGCCGACCGCGTCGAGGGGGGTGACCCCGGGGCCGTCGTTCCTGACCCCTCTTCGCTCTCGGTCGAGGACATCGACACCTTCGTGACGGTGTACACGGACCTCCGGACCCACCCCGCGGTCCACGATGTCAGTCCGGGGGCCGTCCTCGGAGCGGTTTCCGCTCCCGGTCCAGCACTGCGCGCTCCAGCAGATACAGCAACCGACCGCCTTCCAGTATCACGCGCTCAACGACCAGGTGACCCTCGTTATCGCCGACAGCAAGATGACCGTCCAAGAACTGCAGCGTCAGATCCCCGACGCGGCGCTTGGCTACGCCGACGCACCGTTCTGAACCGTTCGACGGGTATCCCCCGGTTTCACTACCAGAACTTGAGGTTGTTCTTGACCGACTCGCGTTTGAGTTCCTGGATGTGCTCGGTCAGGGGGATATCCTTCGGGCAGACCTCCGTACAGGAGAACTGGGTCTGACAGCGCCAGACACCGTGTTCCTGTTCGACGATGCGCAGGCGTTCCTGCTTGCGGTCACTCCCCTCGCGTTCGTCCATGGCGAAGCGGTAGGCCTTGTTGATAGCCGCCGGGCCGAGGTACTCGTTGTTGCCGGCGGCGACGTTACACGAGGACATGCACGCGCCACACCAGATACACCGCGTGGAGAGTTTGACCTTCTCGCGGTTCTGTGGGCGCTGTCGCTGTTCCTCGTGTTCGCCGTCGGGTAGTTCGTCGGGGTCGAAAAAGGGCTCGACGGCGTGCATCTGCTCGTAGAAGTGCTCCATGTCCACGACGAGGTCTTTCACCACGTCTTGGTGGGGGAGCGGCTCGATACGGACCGGCCATTCCAGGTCGACCAACTGTGTCTTGCAGCCGAGTCGCTGGCGGCCGTTGACAAACAGCGCGTCGGAGCCACAGACCGCCTGCCGGCAGGAGTGACGGAAGGTGAGCGACGAGTCGTAGGTGTCCCGGGCGTAGATGAGCGCGTCGAGAACGGTCATCCCCTCGTGAAACGGAATCGTGAAACTGTCGAACCGGGGTTCCTCCTTCTCGGGCACCTCGGGGTCGTACCGGAACACCTTCAGTTCGACCGTTTGCTCGGCCCGGTCCAGCGCCTCCTCGACCTCCTGCTCGCGCTCACGACTGCGCTGACGGCGGAGTCGGCGGCGACGCTCCGCCGGCGACTGTTCGTCCTGCGTTTCCTCGGTCTCCTGCTCCTCGATTGTCGTGCTCATTGTCAGATACCTGCCATTGCGAGTGCGACGCGGGTTCCCTGGACGACGAGTGCGAGCCCCGCGACGACCAGTACGGCTGCGACCACCTTCTTGGGCCGTCCTTCGAGACCCATGTTGATGAGTCCGTTGTAGACACCGTTGACACCGTGGATGGTCGCGGTCACGAGAAACGTCATCATCAGCGAAAAGTAGATGAGTCCGTCCATACGGGCGTTGGTCCCGGCGAAGCTAATCTCGGCGGCGTGGTTGACGAAGTGAAGCAGGACGAAGTGAAAGGCGAGCGCGCCGACGAGAAAGACCGCCGTGATGCGCTGGAGGAGCCACCGCCAGCCGGCACGGTCGAACGAGGAGTAGTGCTCGGCCATCTCAGATCACCTCGATTCCCGCGAGAAAGGTCGGGATGCTCGCGACGGTGATCGCTCCGGTCACCACCAGTGACGCGTAGAAACTCTTGTCCTGACCGCCCAGTCCGATACCGAGGTCGACCAGCAACAGCCGGATGCCGTTCATGATGTGAAAGACCGCGACCGCGAGCAGTCCGACCTCCAGAAACCGCACGACGAGCAGGCTCTCGAGTCCACTGAGCGTCTGGGTGTACGCGTCGGTGCCCGCGGCGACCGCGGAGCTCCCCGGGTCGACACCGATTGCCGTGCTCAGAACGGCGATGTGGGTAAACAGGTAGCCGACGAGAATCCACCCGGTCAACTTGTGGAACAGCCACGCCCACATCCCGGCCGAGAACTCCCGCCAGCGACCGAAGCTCTCGATTACGCCGCGGTCGTGTCTCTGACTCATGATTTAGGCTTGGAACGGACACAATTAGAACTTTTCCCGCGCGTGTGCCCCGTTGCCACGCCTGTACCGCCGAGCGTGCCTGTCTCTTCGCACGCCTGTACTGCCCACTTCGCACGGGTGTCGGGACTCCGTGACTGGCGTCGACCGGTCTCCCGAGGATGTCCGCCCTCGCGGCCCGGTCGCTGCAACGTTTAAGTTTCCCGGAGTCAGTACCACAAAGAACAGACTGTACCGGGACATCGAGTGTGCCGGACAGGAGCCAACCGATGTCATCCGAATACAAGCTGATAACAGAACAGATCGGGCTGTGGGGTGCGGTCGCACTGCTGGTCGGGACGGCAGTCGGGATGTCGATTTTCGTCGTCCCGACCCAGATGCTCGCTGCCGCCGGACCGAGTATCACCGTGGCCATCCTCGTCTCTGTCGTTCCGATGGTGCTCGGCGTGCTCGGACTGCTCCAGCTCGGTGGTGCGATTCCGGTCGCCGGCGGCGCGTACGTCTACGCGTCGCGACTCGTCGGTCCCTACTTCGGGATGCTCGGCGTGTTCATGCCGGTGCTCGCCATCTGGGCGTACCTGCTGTTCGCGGCGCTTGGTTTCGCCGAGTACCTGCAGTTTTTCACCATCCAGTTTGCCGACACCACCTTCGGCGCGGTCGGTGTCGTCGCGGTGGTCTGGCTGTTGCTCGCGGCGTTTCTCGTGCTCAACTACATCGGTATCCGGATGGTGGTGAACGTGCAACTCGCGCTGGTCGGGTTCCTGCTGGCCGGTCTCGTGACGTTCGTGATCGCCGGCGCGCTCGCGGCCGACACCTCACAGTACGCCACCCTGTTCCCCGCCGACGGTGTCGACGCCGAGGGGAACGCCGCCCCCTTCTCCGATGGCAGTCTCACACCGTTCTTTCTCGCGGTCGTCACACTTTATATCCCGTTCCAGGGGTTCACCGTCATCGTCGAGATCGGCGAGGAACTGGACAACCCCGTCAGGAACATCCCTCGCGTGCTCGCTATCGGGATGAGTATCGTGGCGCTGCTGTCGATCGCCGTCGTGGTCGTGCTCGCGGGGGTGCTCCCCTGGCAGGACGCCGCCGCGGTGGTCGAGGAAGGGGGCGGACTCTCGCTCGCACTCGTGGAGTACACCGACTCGGTCCCGGTCTGGGTCGGGGTGGTCGTCGCGCTCGCGGCGCTGGTCGGCGCGGCCACGACTATCAACACCCTCGTGACCTCCTACTCCCGGACGGTGATGCGGGCCGGCCGCGACAACGTTCTCCCGTCTGGCTTTGCCGAACTGCACGACGACCACGGCACCCCCTCGCGGGCAATCCTCCTGCTCGGCGGGCCGCCGCTCGTGCTCGCGCCGGTGGTGGTGTTCGTCGACGGTCTCGTCGCGGCGGACGCGCTCGACTGGCTCGTCGCTGTCGTCGTCACGGGTATCTTCATCGTGTTCTCGTTTATCGGCGTCGCCATCTGGCGACTTCCGACGGTCTTCCCGGCCCGGTACGAGCACTCCCTCTACCGGCTCCCGATGCCGGTGCTGAAAATCGTCGCGGTCGGCAACAGCGTCGTCTCCGTGGGGCTCGCGGCGCTGGTCGGGCTCAGTCAGCCCACCGCGCTCGCGCTCGTGCTCGCGTGGATGGCCCTCGCCTACGCCGTCTACCGCTACCGTCTCGCCACCTACACCGGCGAAGGGAGTCTCAAAGACCGGATGGAGAGTCTCGACAGCCACGAGTGACCGCCGGCCCGCGCCGGCGTGCGGTCTCCCGTCCTGTGCCTGACCGGTCGCCCCCGGCCTGACCCACCGGTACGTGTCGGCCCTGCCGGGGCACACCGCCCCCGCGGTGACCGAAAAGACTGATACCGGTCTGTCCACTACCGCTCGTAGCCATGCAGTTCTGTGACGAGTGCGGTTCGATGATGAAAAAACGAGACGGACAGATGGTCTGCACGAGTTGCGGGTACAGCGCCGAACAGACCGCCGACACCGAGGCGTTCGTCACCACCGAGGAGCAGTCCGACGCCGACCTCGTCGAGTCCTCCGCCGACGCCAACTTCGAGGGGAAACCCACTGCCGACGACGTTACCTGCGAGGCGTGCGGTCACGGTGTGGCCTGGTACACGATCAAACAGACCGGCGCAGCCGACGAACCGCCGACACGCTTTTTCAAGTGCCAGGAGTGTGGCAACCGCTGGCGCGAGTACAGCTGAGGCCCTCTCCAGCCAATCCGCTGCCGGGGTTCAGTCGGCCTGTTCCGGCGGCTCGGCATCGACTGCCGTCCCCCTGCCTCGCTCGTCTCCCTCCGTCCCGGTCTCCCGTTCGTACCGCCGGTCGGGGTCGACGATCTCCCCGTCGAAGTCCATCCCGGGACAGTTCGGGAACTCGTCCTGGTAGGGACAGCCCTCGCACTCGTCGGTTATCGTGAGCGCCTTGTGTCCGACGTACGGCACGAGAAAGCCGAAAAACAGGGCCAGTGTCGTCAGTCGGGCCCCCGGCCTGAAGAAAAACGGGAGCGCCACGAATGCGAGTCCGACCGCGAGCAGGGTCTTGGTCACCATCCGGGTGCGGTGTGCCCGCGGGCCGGGCAACAGTTTCCCGGCCACCTTCGGACCGACGAGGGCGAACCCGGTCAGGTACAGCGCCACCGTACCCGCGTCGTACAGCGGGAACTCCGGGGCGAGCAGTCGTCCGACGACCAGCGACAGAAGTGAGACGAACCCCACCGGGTAGACGATGAAACAGCCCATACACACCTGCTGTCCGTACAGGCCGAAGGTGTGACGGGAGTAGCGGGTACACTCCGGGTGGTGCATGAGCAAGAGCGGGTCGAACCGTCCAACCCGGGTCACGAGCCGCCGGAGTGGGTTCCACATTGCGCTACTCGCCCTGCATCTGGTCCCGTGGCCCGCCCTGTGACTCGTACTGTGTGAGGTCGGTGTTGCAGTTCTTGCAGACAGTCGCCTCCGTGTCGTTGGACCCCTGACAGTTCGGACACACGACCTGCGTCTCTCGGTTCGTGAAATAGTAGTACACTCCGACCGGGAGGCAACACAGACCGCCCAGGATAGCCAGTGCCGTGTCGCCGGTGAACTCCTGTGTCGTTTCCATCTCTACGGCTGGTGTCAGTTTCGGCTCTCACATAATGTTTGTGCTCGGTTACCAGTACTGCCGCCTGGCTCCGGTGTTCTCTCTCTCGAGTGAATCGGGTCGGGTCGGAGACGGTGGTTCGTGGCCCCCGACTCGGGGTGACTCGCTCGCGTGTCGTCCGAACTGCACCGGCCTCCCGCCGCGGCACGTCGCCGGCGCGTCGTCCCGTCGAATCGCGGGACACATTAGGCTCCGGGCTCTCTCATCGTGTATGAACTACGACGATATGCTCGACCGTGGCATCGAGCAGGCACCCGAGATACAGCCGGACTCGGACCGACTCGACGTTCCCGACCCGGAGGTGAGACAGGAGGGACACGTCACCGTGTTCGAGAACTTTCGGAACGTCTGTCAGGAACTCTCGCGGGACCCCGACCACCTGCTGAAGTTTCTTCAGGACGAACTCGGGACGAGCGCACACATCGACGAGAGCGAGCGTGCCCGCCTGACCGGTGACTTCGGGACCCGACGCATCCGCGATGCGCTTGACGCCTACACCGAGAAGTACGTGCTCTGCAGCGAGTGTGGACTGCCCGATACGTCCATCGAGCGCGAACAGGGCGCACAACTCCTCCAGTGTGCCGCCTGTGGCGCACGCTCCCCGACCTGACCGCCTGTCTGCCTGTACCCCCTCCCGTCGACTGGACCTCCTCGCGTTTTCTGTCCTAGCGAAGGTTGCTCGCGGGCGGCGAAGCGTTTTCGACGCTTCGCCACCTTCCTCCGGTAATGGTCTTCGGTGTCGACGACGCGCTCCTCGAATCCGCGAGTCTCGTCGCACTCGCGGTTGCGCTCGTGGTTGCAGCGGCGACACTCGCCCGGTTCAGTGACAGCGACATACTGACACCCCTGCGTGAGCGGTTTCTCCTCGGTGTCCCCTGGGGGACGGTGACAGTCGTCGTCGGACTCGCGGCCGTCTACTATCTGCTCCAGGGCGGTGGGAGCGACGGTGGGCCCGTCGTCCAGGGGTTCCGCTCGTGGTCGGCGTGGTACCCGCAGGGTGTCCTGCTGTCCTCGTTTGCACACGCCAGCGAGTCGCACCTCACCGGCAACGTCTTCGGCACACTCGCGTTCGCACCGCTCGTGGAGTACGTCTGGCGACATCACCCCGACGAGTCCGCCCGCATCCGGCGACCGCTCGCCCGTATCGGCGTATTCGTGCTCGGTGTCGTCGCCGTCGGAATCGCGGGGAGTCTGCTCGTTCCCGGGGCCATCATCGGGTTCTCCGGTGTCGTCTTCGCCCTCGCCGGGTTCGCGCTCGTGACCCGCCCGCTGACGTCGGTGCTCGCCCTCGTCGGCGTCCGGGCGGTCCGTCTGCTGTACCGCGCACTCTCCGACCCCGTCGTGACCGCACAGGCCCGCCCGCGCTTCGTCTCGCCCTCGTGGGCCAACATCGCAGTCCAGGGACACCTGTTCGGCGTGCTCGTCGGCGTGTTGCTCGCCGTGGCGCTCCTGCGCCTGCGAGACAACCGACCAGCCTTTCGCCGGGTGTTCTTTGCGGCGCTGGTCTTTGCTGTTGTCCGCTCGCTGTACGCCGTCTACTGGTTTCTCGGTGCCGACGAGTTCGTCCTCTTCCAGGCCGCTGGCGTGGCCGGAGTCGTTCTGTTTGCCACGCTCGTCGCGCTCGCGACACTCCCCGGGGACCGCCAGTTTCGCCTCGGCCCGCCGCTCGCAACTGTCGCCGCCGGACTCCTCGCCGTGGTGGTCGTCGGACTCGCCCTCAGCGGTCTCGCCTACAGTCTCGTCTCCGTGAGTCCCGGCGAGGCGGTTGCCGACGGCGTCGAGGTCCGTGACTACACTGTCGACTACGTCGACGGTGCCCAGGACCGGTACGTCGGCGCGGTCGAGGTTCCGGGACTCGGGAGTCCGCTGTCGACGACCCGAAGCGGCGTCGTTGTCGCGAGTGACCGGCGCAACGCCTGGGGACTCACCACGTCGGCCGGCCAACTCGCGTTCGACGGTGGGACCACCGTCGCCCTCGGTGACGCTCTCTGGCGCGAGACTGTCGCTGTCGACCGCACGCAGTGGTCGTTTCTCGACGGGAACAGCACGTTCCGCGTCGACGCCGTCCACGACGGCCAGCAGTACCTCCTGCACACCGACAGCCCCGCGACGACCGACGCCCGCATCGACGGGACCAACGTCAGTATCGCCGCCACCGCCGAGGGGTACGACCTCGTTCTCCGCCGGAACGACTCGCTGCTGTTCCGGGGTCCGGTCCCCGCCCACAACGAGACGGTGACCGTCGAGAGCCTCACCCTGGAGCGCGTCGACGACGGCCTGTTCGCCCGCTACGACGACACCGAACTGCGTCTCGCCACGTTCGAGCGCCGTCAGCGCCCGGCGTAGAACGGGTCCGAGCAGTCGTAGACGACCCCGTGCCGGGGGCAGACGTACTTGCAGTGCCGGTGGACCATCGGCTCCTCGCAGCGCGGGCACGGCCGACCGCCGGTCTCCTCACTCATCGCCTAGCACTCCGACCAGCCACACGACTCGCAGGTCTTGCACCCCTCCGAGTAGTACAGCGAGAGCGACCCGCAGTTCGGACACTCGGGGTTCTCGCCGGCGTCGACCACCGACTGGTGGTCGGACTCGATGCTCGCCGCGTCTCGTACCCCGCCGGCCCCGTCTGTCTCCGGCGGTGCGCGCCCTGTCTGCCCGTTACCGTCCCGCTTGTCACCACCTTGCTCGGTGGCCGTCTCCTCCAGTGTGGCCTGGTCAGGGTAGGCCGTGTCTATCTCGTCGTCGAGGTACCGCCGGAGTGCGGTCCCGAACGCGTCCGGGATGGAGTTTATCTGCTCGCCCTTGTCCCAGGCGACCTTCGGCGAGCGGATACCCTGCAGTTTGTCCACAATCTCGTACGGGTCGACCCCCGACCGGAGCGCCACCGATATCGTCTTCGCCAGCGCGTCGGTAAAGGAGTTCGTGAACCCGCCCGAGTGACCCGTGTTGGCGAACAACTCGAACGGCTCGCCGGTTTCGGGGTCCTCGTTGATGGTCACGTACAGTTTGCCGTACCCGGTCTCGATGCGCTGTGTCACGCCGTGGAGCTGGTCGGGCCGGGGTTTCTTCTGGGCGTGTCGCCGGGATTCCTCGGCAAGCAACGCCTCGATATCCGCCGACAACCGCTCGCGTATCTCCTCGCTCTCCAGGAACCCCTCGATACCGCCGAACAGCTCGTCTATCTGCTCGACGATGAACTCGATGGCCTCCTCCTCGTCCATCTCGGCGAACTCGGTGTTCTGTGCCCGCGTCGTCAGCACCTGCTTCGACCGGGTGCCGTCGCGGTAGTAGGTCACGCCCTTTCCACCGTTGTCGTAGATGTACTCGAACACCTCCTTTGCGTCCTCGACCGTCGAACTGTTCGGTGCGTTGACTGTATTGTGCGAGACAACGCCTCCAACCACGTACTCGTGGGGTCCGGCGAGTTCGATGTCGTACATCTCGCGAGTTCCGGCGTCCTCGACGGCTGTCACCTCGTGGAGTGGCGGTGCATCCGTGATGCCGAGGCTCTCTGCGGTCGTGTTGAACATGTAATTGTTCCCTCGATGCTCGAAGCTCCGGGCCGCGTAGTACTCCTGAGATCGAGAGTCGAACTCGGTCTTGTCGACTCGCCGCTGTGGAACGTACACCCGGTGTCGCTGTTCGAACCGGTCGACACGCTTGTGTGGCTCGACCGGTGTCACCAACTCTTGGGCATCGTTCGTTGCGTGAACGTTGTACGCGTACGCGTCGGATTCGTCGACCCACTTCCGACCGACGTATACCTTCGGCACGCCGAAACTCCGGAGCAGTTCCGCTATCCCTGTGGCGAGACACTCGGACATCCCACCGTACACGACGAGTGACTGTCCCGTGACGTATCCGTCGAGCGTTGCTCCGTTGACGAACGCGAGTTTCTCCTCGGAATTTCCCTGCAGTATCTCACGCGGAATCTCCTTCTCGTACGCGCCGGACCCACACAGTGCGGTCACAAACTCCCAAACCGGCTTGGAGTTCAGATGGACCCCGTATACCGTGTCGCGTTGCTCTCCGTGACGCGTATCCTCGTCGATAGAGGGTGTCCGTTCGAACAGACTCTCGAACAGGTCGTACACCTCGTCGCGGACACGCTCCGAGGCAGTGCTGATCTCGATCGAGTAGCGTCCGTCGATTGCACTCCCGTCGGCGGCGTACATCCCGAGGAACCGCGCGAGGCGTGGTGTCATCTGATTCGGGAGTGTGACGTCTTTCTCGTGCACAGACGGCTCTGTTCCGCTCGCAGGGAGCACATCGCCACCGTCGGAGACAGTAACCCCGTCGCGGGAGAAGGCTATCTCGGTGCCTCCCTCGCCGTGTGATTCGGTGTACCGGCCGATCACGTAGTCACCCTCTTCGAGTTCGCCGAGTACTTGCCACCCATCTGGCGTCAGCACCGTGTGTGACTCCGTCGCACCGACTAGTTCCGTACCGTTGTCGACACGAACTCGGGTTGCGCTCTTTTCCCCGGCGTAGTACTGTGATTCGACCTGTACCCCGTCGATTGTCACGTCCTCGCTGACGTCGACGAACTCGCCGGACTCTGCACTCTCATCCGCGAAGGACTCGATCGGGCGAACGCCCGAATCTGTCTGTACGAGTGTTCCCTCATTGAGACACTTGCTGATCGCTGAATCTACACCTTTCTGACACGCACACTGGACGCTCGCGTGCTGTTTCGCCGAGAGGTCGCCGGTGGTCACGAACAGTTCCCCGATGGCATCGGGCACCGTCGAGAGGCCGTCCACCCCGTCGAACCGGTTCTCGGCCATCTGTGAGGTTGCCTCCTCTTTCACCGTCTCGACGTCGATACCGTTTGCCTCCAGCACCCGCAGGAAGTAGTCGTCGAACTCCACCAGCATCTCGTCGCCCTGCACGTCGTCGGAG
>CAYZGA010000079.1:10141-11713 GCA_964477945.1 uncultured Halobacteriales archaeon | reverse complement strand
CCGACCGGTTCGTGCTCGTCGGCGACGACGAGCAGTTGCCGCCGGTGGTCCGGGCGGAGAACGACCTGCAGGAGTCGCTGTTCGAGCGACTGAACCACACGTACCCCGGGGCCGCGACCCTGCTGGAGCGCCAGTACCGGATGGCCCAGCGCATCCAGTGGTTCTCCTCGCAGGCGTTCTACGACGGCCAGGTGCGCCCGGCAACCGGCGAGGTGGCGGCCCGGTCGGTGGACGACCTCGCCGGTGTCTCGCTGTCTGCGCTCCCGGCCGGCCTGCGCGACCGGGTGTCTTTCGTCGACCCTGACGGCCACGCCGAGGGGAACACCAACCCCGCGGAGGCCGCCGCGGTCGCGGAGATCGTCGACGCGTACCTCGACGCCGGTGTCGCACCCGGCGACGTGGGTGTCATCGCGCCGTACCGCGCGCAGGTGGCGACCATCGGGACGCGCGTCCCCGACGGTGTGGCCGTCGACACCGTCGACCGGTTCCAGGGCTCCAGCAAGGAGGTGATCGTGGTGTCGTTTGTCGCCACCGGGAGCCTCGATGGTCCCATCTTCGAGGACTACCGCCGGGTGAACGTCGCGCTCACGCGGGCCAGGCGCGCGCTCGTGCTCGTCGGCGACCGCGAGGCGCTCGGCACCGACGACACGTACGCCCAGATGGTCGAGTGGGCACAGTGAATCGTCGGACCCGGGACACAACCTGCCGGTTGTTCGGTCACAGGGGGAAGATACATACCGCAGGCGGAACAGCCATCGACAATGACCTGGCGGGCGGTCGCACGCGGTGACCTCCGGAACGGACTTCGCTCGCGGGGGCTCTGGGCAATCGTCGGTGTAGCGGTGGTCCTGTTGCTCGTCCTCGGCCGGTTCGTCTCCCGTGGCCGGTTCCTGACCGGGGCAGTGCTGTTCGAGACGAACGCCCGGACCTTCGGCCTGTTTCTCACCCTGCTTCTCGCCCCGGTGCTCGGACTGGTGCTCGGGCACGGTGCGCTGTCCCGCGGGTCGGTCGCCGGGCGCGGCGAGAACAGGTCGACCCACGACCTGTTCGTCGGGACCGTCGTCGGCCGGACCGGGGTGCTGACCGTCGCACTCCTCGCCGGGTTCGCGCCCGTCTCGGTGGCCTGGGTGGTCCAGTCGGGGACCGCCGCGCTGTACGAGATACTGGTCACCGTGCTGGCCGCGCTGGCGCTCGGACTGGTGTTCGTCGCGGTCGGCATCGCGCTCTCGACGCTCACCGCGGACCGCCGCCTGGCCGCCGCCGGCGGAATCGTCGCCTTCGGCCTGTTGTACGCGTGGCCTGTCCTGCCGGGGCTGGTCGGCGTCGGTGTCCCCTTCGTCGTGCTCGACCGGTTCTGGCTGGTCTTCGTGGTGGGTGACGTTACCGATACGCTGTTCGCGCTCCGCGAACCCCGACTCACCGACTCGGTGTCCGGCGTCCTCGTTCTCGGAGCGCTCGTGGGCGGATTGCTCGCGGTCAGCTACAGCCGGTTCAGCCGCCGCAACCGCGCCGGCTGAGCGGGTCCGCTCTCGCCACACCCGGTGGGGGCCACGACGGTCGCTCGTGTCGACG
>CAYZGA010000079.1:0-10041 GCA_964477945.1 uncultured Halobacteriales archaeon | reverse complement strand
GACGGGCGAGCAGTGCGACGGCCAGCACCGCGGTGACCCCTGCGAGCAGGCCGAAACCCGGCCCGCTCCCGTCGCCTCCGCCGCCTGTGCCGTTGTCACCGTCGTCGCCGGTCCCGTCGTCGGTAGCACCGTCGCCGTTCCCGCCGTCGGTACCGTTCTCCCCGCCGTCGTCACTCGGAGCCTCGACAGAGAGGCTGCCACCGGTGGTGGAGACGGCGCTGTAGGTGCCGCCTTCGGCTGGTCCGATGTCGTTGTTTCCGGTGAAGTTCAGGTCGGTGGCGGCGTCGGCTGTCACCCCTTCGACGGTCAGTTCGAGAATCGGAATCTCGTCGGCCGCCTCGTAGACGTTGTTCCCCATTGCGGCAACCGCTTCGGCACTTGCCCCACCGTCGGTAACACGGATCTGTGAGACGGGACCGGGTTCGTTGACGGGTTCGATACCGGTTATGTTGGCGGCGTCGCTGTTCGAGAGGCTAATCTCGAAGTCGTGCGCGCCGACACCGCTGCTGGCCCCCTCGACGACGACCTCCAGCGTGGTCTCCGCGCCCGGTTCGACGGTCTCGTTGGCCGGTTGAATCGAGACATCGACCGACTCCTGCCCGGCGACCGCGCCGGTTGCCCCCACGAGCAACAGGACCGCACAGATAGCCACGGCAGTTCCGAGGCGGAGTGTCGACGTGACGACCGGCGTGCGAACGCGACTCATCACCGGCCCATTCGACGGGGTGGGATTAATCCGTTCCGGCTACGGACTGTCGTCCTCGCTACTCGGGCCGACCGGTCACCCGCCGTGGGTGTAGCCGCGGTCCGGGAGCGGGTCGCCGTCGAGCGTGACCCCCGCGTCGGTGACGGTCCCGACCCGCGAGAGGGGGACAGATACCGCCTCGCGGGCCGGACCGACCCGGTCGGGTGGGAGCGTACAGACCAGTTCGAAGTCGCCGCCGAAGAACACGCCGAGTTCGCGCCGGTCGCGCTCGTCCGTGGCGGCGGCCCGGACGGCATCGTCGACCGGGAGCGGCGACTCGACGGCGACACCGCAGTCACTCGCAGCCGCGAGCTGGTGCAGCGAGCGGGCCAGTCCGTCGGAGCTGTCCAGCATCGCGGTGGCGTGGGTGGCCAGCGCGCGCCCGGCGGCGACGCGTGGCTCGAACCGGAACAGCTCGTTCGCCCGGTCGGCATCGCCGCGCTCGAACAGCCGGCAGGCCGCCGCGCCTCTGCCGAGTGTGCCGGTCACACAGACCGCGTCACCCGGCTGCGCACCCGACCGCCGGACCGGGTCGTCGGTCCGCCCGAGCGCCGTCGTCGCGACAGTGAACTCCTGGTGGGTGTCGAGGTCGCCGCCGACGTACGACGCGCCGACACGCCCACAGACCGCCTGCGCCCCCTCGACGAACGACCTGACCCCGTCGAAGGAGGGTGCGCCGTATGCGGCCACCGCGGCCACCGCTTTGGCACCCATCGCGGCGACATCCGACAGCGACGCACCGACGGCCCGCCAACCCGCCGTCTCGCGTGTCGTCCCCGCCGGAAAGTCCGTTTGCTCGTGGAGCATGTCGGTCGTGAGCACGAGTCCGTCGACGACGGCCGCGTCGTCGCCCGCCGCCGACACCTGCCCCGCGAGCGCATCGAGTGTCGCCCGTTCGTCCATGCCCGGCGTAGGAGCCACCCGCCAAAGAGCGTGCCGCCCGGGGGGACAGCGCAGGACAGTCACCGTCGGCAGACACGCCGTGCAGGATGCGAGAGCACGACAGAGTGACTGCCGGTGTCGGATGGAGTCGACGCCGTCACCGGCGGGCACGGGCGGGTTCGAGAGTGCGGCGGTTGGCGGTCGCCGGGGAGAGACAACCGGCCAACTCTTGTAGCTCGGTGACCCAGTTCGGGACGAATGTTCACGGTGGTGCTGTTGCTCGTGCTCGTCGCCGTCTCGACAGCCGCGCTCTACGTCGGCAGCGAGTGGCTCGAGGAGGGCAGCGCACAACTCGCGGGCCGGTACGACCTGCCGCCGGTGGTACAGGGCGGTCTCGTGACCGCTGCGGGGTCGAGTTTCCCCGAGTTCGCGAGTGTCGTCGTCGCGGCCTTTGCGGGGTCGTTCGACCTCGGCGTGGGGGCTATCGTCGGTTCTGCCGTGTTCAACGTGCTCGTTATCCCTTCGCTGTCGGTTCTCTTCGCCGCCAGCGGTATCAACGCCACCCGGACACTCGTCCACAAGGAGACGCTGTTCTACATGCTCGCCGTGGTGGCGCTGTTTCTGACGTTCGCACTCGGGCTCATCTACAACCCCACCGGCGACCCGCTGACAGGCGAACTCACCCGCCCGCTCGTGCTCGCCCCGCTCGCGGTGTACGTGCTCTACCTGTTCTTGCAGTGGCAGGACAGCACGGACCGCGGCAGTACGGTCACCGTCGACGGGACGGCGAGTGTCGCCAGACAGTGGGGGATGCTCCTGCTCGGGTTGGTGGTCATCCTCGGGGCGGTGTGGGTGCTGGTCGAGGCGGTGCTCGAACTCGGGGATATCTTCGAGATACCGGACTTTCTGTGGGGTGTCACCCTGGTGGCAGCCGCAACCAGTCTGCCCGACAGCATCGTCAGCATCCAGGCTGCGGGTAAGGAGCGCGACGTGGCGAGTATCGCCAACGTGCTCGGGTCGAACACGTTCGACCTGCTGGTGGTCATCCCGGCGGGTATCCTCATCGTCGGACGCGAACCGATCGACTTCGCGGTTGCCGCGCCGATGATGGCCGCGCTCGTCGCCGCGACGGTGGTCCTCTTTGTCACACTCCGGACCGACCTCCTGCTCTCCGAGCGGGAGGCGTACGCCCTGCTGGGCTGTTACGGGCTCTTTCTGTTCTGGGTCGTCGGCGAGGCGCTCGAACTGCTCCCGGTGTTGCCCTGACCGGGGGGCCTGTTCGAGACCAGTACGTATACGGTGGCCCGGTTCAAACGGAGAGCCGTGACAGAACGGATCGCTATCCTCGGGGGGACGTTCACCCCGGTCCACAACGGTCACCGGGCGCTGTTGCACACCGCCTTTCAGACCGCGAGCCACGACGGCCCCGGCGAGGGACACGTTGTCGTCGGTCTCACCGACACCGACCTCGCGATGCGGACCCGCGACGACACCGAACAGGGGGCGTCGCTCGGTTCCTTCGAGGAGCGCCGGCGCAACCTGACGGCGGAGCTCGACCGACTGGGGGCCGCCTACACCGCGAGTTTCGAAATTATCCGGCTCTCGGACACGCAGGGGCCGGCCGCCACCCGCGCGGATGTCGACGCGCTGGTGGTCTCGCCGGAGGCAAAAGCCCAGCGCCGGGCCAACGAGATAAACAACCAGCGGGCCGGCGACGGGCTCCCGCGACTCGAGATACACACCGCCCCGTTCGTCGTTGCCGAGGACGGCACCCGAATCAGCAGCACCCGCATCCGTAACGGCGAGATCGACGCCCACGGCCGCCTGCTCGACGGCGATGGCGACCGACACACCCGGCCGCGGTGAGCAACAGGGTCGGGCAGGCTACACCGCGTACTCGCTCTCCTGGAACTGGACGTAGCCGCCGTTCTCGTACCGGCCGAGCGCCCGCCTGTACCCCCAGAGGAGTTTGACCCCGGAGAGACCGGACTTGAGCAGAGCCCTGAACCGCGAGTTACCCGCGGCGATGTTGGCGGTGCTGAACGCCGTGTCCCAGTCCCCGGGACCGTAGCCCCGGACGAGGTCGGCAACGGCGACGTTCCGCGAGAGTTCGAGGTCGAGCGCCCGCTGCCAGGTCTGGTTGTACTCGTGGAGGTCACCGGTAGCGGCGAGTTCGCCGGCGATCTTGCCCGTGCGGACGGCGATGTGGTCACCGCCCTCGTGGAACGCGGAGGTCCCGCCCATCGCCCCGCCGACGACAGCGATGTTCGCTCCGGTGGGTGACTCGATCGGTCGGGTCGACGAGATCGGGTAGGTCTCGGTGCCGCCCTGCTTGCCACGCCCCTCGACCAGCGGCATGTCCTCGAGGTCGTAGGCGGGGTACTCGTGTTCGATGAGTCGACGGAGGTACTCCCGGCCGCGGGGGATGCGGTCGTCGTCGGACCGGAGCAACGGCCACTCCTCGGCGTCGAAGTCGTCGATATCGAGTCCGATGGGCATCGTGAGACCGATGCGCGAGACGTCGTCGTGGTTCGGGAACACCCACGGGTAGGCGGTGTGACCGGGCATGTGGCCCCACCAGAACCGTAGCCGCGAGGAGTTCGCAAGTCCAGCGGGCACCCGGCGGTGTTCCTGGTAGGCGATGTGGTTGACCTGCGATGGGTTCAGCAGGTCGGCCATCCGCCGGTCGGACGGCGTGAACTGGTCAAGTGTCTCGATGGTGACCGTCCGCTGTGGCCCGTCCGCGAGAACGAGATAGTCCGCCTCGAACTGGTCACCGTCCGAGAGCGTCAGCGTGTGACTCGGCTCGCGTCCGTCGAGGTCTGTCTCGACGTCGACCACCGAGTCCCCGACTCGGTAGGACGCGCCGGCGGCCCGACTCTCCTCGCGGAGCCAGTCGTCGAACGCCGCGCGGTCGAACGCCAACCCGAACTCGGGGTACCGCGATGGCATCCCGGTCGTGCTCAGCGTCAGTTCCTCCTCGGGCCCGGTGAACTTCGCACCGCTCAGCGTCTCTAGCACCACCTCGTCCGGGATCTCCTCGGGACCGAACCCCATGAGGTCGACCCAGTAATCGAGCAGGCCGGCGGCGTCGGTCGAATCCGCACCTGGCCCGTCACGGTCCTCGCGGGGGACACCCTTCTCGAAGACGACGGCGTTCGCACCGTGCTCGGCGGCGGTCCACGCCGCGGACGTGCCGGCCGGCCCGCCGCCCACGACTGCCACCTCAACGTGTTCCATAGTCACATCTCTCGGTGTCCGTGACCATAAGCGTGTCTGGACGGCCCGTACAGATGCGCGGTCCGGCGGTCACCGGCCGGAGTCGTCTCTCGTGTGGTGACCACGTCGGACAGTCACCGGCCAGCGGTGGTTCCCTCTCGGTCGGTGAGGGTAAGTTCGACGGTCTGCTCCTCGCCGTCACGTTCGATTGTGACGTCGATGGTGTCACCCGGCTTGGTGTAGAGCGCGAGAAACGCCGAGAGCCGTTCGGTGGTGGGGGTCGACCACTCCGTCCCGTTGTTGGCCAACTTCGTGATGACGTCACCGCCGACCGGTACCTCCCGACCCCTGACGATCACGTCGCCGGTTCTGCCCTGGAGAACACCGGCGGCCGGGAGACCGCTCTGTGCCTCGACAACGTAGACACCCCAGGTTGTCGACAGGTCGTTGGCCTCGATGATCTCGGGGGTGACGTCGGTGAGCAACACGCCCATCCGGGAGTGGCGGAACTCGCCGTCCTGGATGAGTTCCGGAATCACCCGGCGTGTCATACGCGCCGAAATGGCGAACCCGATGTTGTTGCTGTTCGAGATACCGGCGTTGATAACACCGGCAACCTTCCGGTCGACGGTCAGGAGCGGTCCGCCGCTGTTGCCCGAGTTGACCGCCGCGTCGGTCTGGATGCCGTCGGCGATGGAGAACGTCCGACCGCGGAGGTCGATGTTCCGGTTGCGCCCGCTAACGACACCGGTGGTGAACGACCCCGTCAGGTCGAACGGGTTGCCGATGACGGCCACCTCCGTACCGACCGGAACGGGTTCCTCGACCAGCGGGAGCCCCGTCGACGCCTCGGGCATCCCGTCGAGCACCTCGATGACCGCGAGATCGCTGTAGATGTCTGTCCCGACGACGGTTCCCTCCCGCCAGCCGCTCTCGTTGAACCAGACGTACACGGTTTCGCTGTCGCCGACGACGTGTTCGTTCGTCACGAGGTAGTTGCCGGCCGCGTGGTCGTACACCCAGGCCGTGCCACCGGCCCGTCCCTCCTCTGACTCGATACGGACCGCCGCAACCGAGTCGACGACTTCGCGGTACAGCGACGACAGTTCGGACTCCTGTGCCGGTTCGTTCGGGGTCTGTGCCGGACCGTCGAAACTGGTCGGGAACGTCTCGGAGCCTTCGGGGGTATCCTGTGTTGTCTGTGGGGTGTCGAGCGTACAGCCTGCGAGGGCACCAGAGACGGCGAGACCCGCTCCCGCGAGCAATCGACGCCGCGAGAGTCGCGGTTCCTCGTCCATACCAACGATAGGGGCGAGAGATAGGTGAATCTTGTCCTTCGGTTACGCGGCCGTCCAGTCTCCGGGTCTGTGCCGTGTTCGGTACTGTTTTGACCGCGCCGACCCTGGACGTAGTATGGCCAAAGCAGTGACCGTCCCGGTCGGCGAGCGACTCGACGCCGACCGTCAGGAGGGCCGACAGAAGATAGACTGGGCACGCCAGCACATGCCGATTCTCGACGCGCTGCGCGAGCGCTTCGAGACCGAACAACCGCTCGCGGGCGAACGTATCGGGATGGCGATGCACGTGGAGGCAAAGACGGCGGCGCTCGTCGAGTTGCTCGCCGCCGGCGGTGCCGAGGTTGCCATCACGGGCTGTAACCCCCTCTCGACACACGACGACGTGAGCATCGCGCTGGACGATGTCGACGGGGTCACCTCCTACGCCGCCCACGGTGTCGACGACGCCGAGTACTACAGCGCTATCGAGGCCGTGCTCGACCACGACCCGACCGTCACCGTCGACGACGGGGGCGACCTCGTCTTTACCATCCACGAGGACTACCCGGAACTGCTCGACAGCATCGTCGGCGGCACCGAGGAGACGACGACGGGTGTCCACCGACTGCGCGCGATGGCCGAGGACGACGCGCTCTCGTACCCGGTGATCGCGGTCAACGACACGCCGATGAAACGCCTGTTCGACAACGTCCACGGCACGGGCGAGTCCGCGCTCGCCTCTATCGCCATGACCACCAACCTTTCCTGGGCCGGCAAGACTGTCGTCGTCGCCGGCTTTGGCTACTGTGGCAAGGGTGTCGCCCGAAAGGCGTCGGGGCAGAACGCCCACGTCGTCGTCGCCGAGGTCGACCCCCGACGCGCGCTGGAGGCCCACATGGAGGGCTACGAGGTGCTCCCGATGGCCGAGGCCGCCCGCGAGGGTGACGTGTTCATCACCACTACCGGCAACCGGGATATCGTCGTCGAGGAGCACTTCGAGGTCATGCAGGACGGCGCGATTCTCGCAAACGCCGGCCACTTCAACGTCGAGGTGGACATCGACGCGCTCTCGGAGATGGCCGTCGCAACCGACGAGCCACGCGAGGGTGTCCGCGCCTACGAACTGCCGGACGGTCGCCGGCTGAACGTGCTCGCCGAGGGCCGTCTCGTCAACCTCGCCTCCCCCGTCTCGCTCGGTCACCCCGTCGAGGTGATGGACCAGAGCTTCGGCGTGCAGGCTGTCTGCATCCGCGACCTCGTCGAGAGTAACGGGTACGAGCCCGGTGTCCACGACGTGCCCGACGAGCTCGACCGCGAGGTCGCCGAGATCAAACTCGACGCCGAGGGCATCGCGTTTGACGACCTCACCGAGACACAGCGCGAGTACATGAGCAGCTGGCAGCACGGCACCTGACTCCGCCGACGCCTGCCGCACAGTTTTCTCCGCGAGGACCGAGACCGACTGCACAGACAGCTCGACCTCCGGGCAACCGAAACCGACTATTTCTGGGAGACGCCTGCGGGGGAGCGAACCGTCACCGACGAGGCCGAGGCAGACACGCTCGCGGCGGAGATGCGCTTCGAGGGGTCCCTGGCACGGGTCCGGCAGGTCCACCCGGCCCGGACGGTGTTCGGTCGAGGAGGCTTACCGGCGCAGTCACGACGACTACCGGGCGCTGGCGGCGCGACTGACCGACGAGACGGGGCTGGACGTGGCCTTTGCACACGACGGCATGGAGCTGTCGGTGTGAGCGGCGGTGCTACCGGGTTTCGTGTTCGTTCACGTATGTGAGAATATCGGCTTCGTCGTCGGCATCTTCGTCGAGAGCGCAGTCGGCAGACTCCGCGCGATATCCTTCTTTCCGGAGAACCTCGGCTATCCGGGGCTCGAGGTTCGCGTCGGTAAAAAACGCCCAGCGCATCTATTTTTTCGCTGGTGGGGTCGCGTCCTCGGGATAGTAGGCACACAGCGTATGTAACCTCGAATCGGGCTACAGCCACTCGACTTTCTGCCGCTCACGCCGCTGCGCCTCGGACGTGTGCATCCCTCGGTAGCGGTCCAGAAACGCACCGAGACCATGCCCGTGGTCCCGGTCACTTCCGAAGGTTGGTGACAGTCATGTAGTCGGCGAGCACGTCAGTCTGGAAGTCCGAATCTGTGACCACGAGTTCAGCACCGGTCGAGCGAGCGGAGGCAGCAATCATGAGGTCCCGTGTTGGTACGGTTTCACCGTTGGAAGCGAGTTTGTCCTGCATACGGGCGGCTTCAATCGCAATTGTCTCGTTGAAATCGACTGCCTCCACCCGTCCGAATTTCTGCCGTGCCCCAATCACGTCCGAGGGACCACGGCTCATAACTTCGCCTTGCAGCACTTCGTAGACGCAGATGCTCGACGTAAGGAGATGTGGCTGCTCACCAACGTACTGGACAACAGACTCCACTTCATCGAGGTAGTCAACGATGACCGAGGAGTCGAGAAACGCCATTATTCGAAACTCTCACGCGAGCGCTCGATGGCTTCGCGGGCTTTGTCAGGCTTGTCCGTATCCGCCCAGGCACCAGGCTTCATGATTCCGGCGTCTGTAGCGAGTCGGTCGAGAAACTCACTCCATGTCTCGCTCTCGTGTTTCAGCCGCTCCAGTCTTTCCTTCGTATCTTCATCGACACGGATTGAGGTGCTCATGTGCATACATCGTGTATGCAGACGCCTATTCCTTTCGGCATTCACAGCCAGTCGACTTTCTGCCGCTCCCGTCGCTGTGCCTCGGGCGTGTGTGTCCCCCGGTAATTCAAACGTTTCGTCTTCGCGTTTCAGTCGCTCCAGCAAATCTTTCGTGTCGTCAGAGACCTGGATGGTCGTTCCCATGTGTATAAGTCGTGTATACAGGGTAGTGCTTTTGATGAGCAGAGCCAGGTGCGGCCAATCTTCTGGAGGCCGACGAACTCGGACTCGGGATAGGCCTCCGACATACTGTGAACAATCTGGGCCACCTGTCGCGCAGAGAGGGACTGGTCATCGACGACAAGCGCACAGTGGTACTCGCTTTCAGAGAACTCTGTCACCCAGTCCGTATCGTAGCTGACGATAATTCGCTCAGTTTCGAGTGAGTAGCGCGCGAGCCGTCGGTCGGGGTCACCTTTCCGAAGGTCGTCATGCAGGTCGATGTGCTCCACATCGTGGCCGTAGTTTTCCAGTCGGTGCATCGCCTCGTGCTCGATGTTCTCGTCGAGCAGGAGCGACAGCGACATCCGTCACTCCTCGCTCGGTGGGGTAAGCGTCGTCCGCTCCGCTGCCTCTTCCAGCGCTTTCTCGCGCTGACGCTCGACGTTCTCCATCTCCTCGGGATGGTCGTGGTAGTAGGCGAGCGCGTGGTAGACGTCCGCGATATCGAGGTTGTGCCGCTCTGCGACCGTCTCGGGTCGCAGGCCGCGCTCGTGGACCCGGGCGTAGATCCACCGGACCGTGATGCGGCTCCCCTCGATGTGAGGCTCGTCGTGAACCTCACGGACAATGCGGGCGGACTGCCGAGACATCTATGTTACAATAGGCACACAGCGTATTTGAAACCACCGCCCACGATAACCCTCAAATTGGGGGCTACGGACAGTCGACTTTCTACAGAGATAATAGGCAGAGTGCCTCGGGGTCGTTCGGAAATCTTCGATTTCCGTGATGACGAAACGCGGTGCGTTTCGAACCACTTGACCCCGAGGTACTTCACCGCTCGCGCCGCTGTGCCTCGGGCGTGTGTGTCCCCCGGTAGTGATCAAAGAACGTATCGAGGTCGTTCCAGCCGCTCCGGTCACAGACGACCATCGCGTCCAGGTCAGTATGACCAGAGCAGTCACGGCGACTACCGGCCGCTGGCGGCGCGACTGACCGACGAGACGGGGCTGGACGTGGCCTTTGCACACGA
>CAYZGA010000078.1:0-11782 GCA_964477945.1 uncultured Halobacteriales archaeon | reverse complement strand
GGCCGTCGCCAACCAGACCGACGCCACCTTTATCAAGATGGCCGGGTCCGAACTCGTCCACAAGTTCATCGGTGAGGGGGCGAAACTCGTCCGGGACCTGTTCGAACTCGCACGACAGAACGAACCGGCCGTTATCTTCATCGACGAGATCGACGCTATCGCCGCGAAGCGCACCGAGTCAAAGACCTCCGGCGACGCCGAAGTCCAGCGCACGATGATGCAGTTGCTCTCCGAGATGGACGGATTTCAGGACCGCGGCGAGATCCGCATCATCGCGGCCACCAACCGCTTCGATATGCTCGACCGCGCCATCCTGCGCCCCGGCCGGTTCGACCGCCTCATCGAGGTGCCCGAACCGAACGAGACGGGTCGCGAACAGATCTTCCAGATTCACACCCGCGACATGAACGTTGGCGACGACGTCGAGTTCGACCTGCTGGCGGAGATGGCCGCCGGCGCCTCCGGTGCCGACATAAAAGCGGTCTGTACCGAGGCGGGGATGTTCGCCATCCGCGACGACCGGACCGACGTGCAGATGGTCGACTTCCGGAACGCCTACGAGAAGATACAGGAAGAGGAGAGCGAAACCGAGATCTCGCGGACGTTCGCGTAGGACAACCGACGCTGTTAGGCACAGCATACTAGCCGATGGCGCCCCTACCCGAGATATGAACGTATTCTGGCACCGGCGCGACCCGCGGACGCAGGACAACGCTGGTCTCGCCGCCGCCGCGCGTGACGGGACTGTCGTCCCGGTGTTCGTCTACGAACCCGACCTGCTCAAGACGATGGGGAGTCGCCAGCGGGCACTCTACCTCCGCTCGGTCAGACAGACAAAGGAGCGCTACCGGGAACTCGGCAGTGACCTCGTCGTCCGGGCGGGCACACCGAGTGACGTTCTGCCCGAACTGGCAGCGGAGTACGACGCGGAGACAGTCTACTACAACGACCACTACCGCGCCGCGCAGCGGAACCGCGAGCGCCGTGTCGACGACGCGCTCAGAGGGGTCGGTGTCGGGACCGACAGCCGGACCGACCTCGTGCTGGTCGACCCGGGGCGACTGGAGGCGTCGTACCCCAACCACAGCCAGTTCTACAACGACTGGGAGCAACTCCCGAAGCGACAGCCGTTCGACGAACCCGACGACGCGCTCGCGCCGGTCAGTGACGGCAAGACTGTCCCGGACCCCGACGCGGATATCGAGTTGCCGCCGGCCGGCTACGAGGGGGCCCGCGAGCGTCTCGACCGGTTCGTCGACGAGGGACTCACCAGTTACAACGACAACCGCGACAATCTCAGGCGGGCAGTCGAAACCCCCGCCCGGTCGGTCTCCCGGATGTCACCGTACATCGCCGTCGGGGCGATCGGTATCCGCGAGGTCTGGGCCGCCGCGACGGATCTCTACCAGCGGGTCACCGGGAGCGAGCGGCGTAACGTCGACAAGTACCGGTACGAGCTCTCCTGGCGCGAGCAGAACTACCACCTGCTGTACTACAACCCCGACCTGGCGGTGTCGAACTACAAGTCGTTCCCGAACGAGATTGCCTGGCGTGACGACGACACGGCCATCGAGGCCTGGAAGCAGGGTGAAACCGGGTACCCGCTGGTCGACGCCGGGATGCGCCAGCTCAACCAGGAGGGGTACATCCACAACCGGCCGCGGCAGGTCGTCGCCAGTTTCCTGAGCAAGCACCTGCTGGTCGACTGGCGCGTCGGGGCCCGGTACTTCACCAAGCAGTTACTCGACCACGACTACGCCTCCAACCACGGCAACTGGCAGTGGATCGCATCGACCGGCACCGACTCCGTCGACGTGCGCATCTTCGACCCCGTGAGTCAGGCCAGCAAGTACGACGACGGTGCGACGTTCATCCGCGAGTACGTTCCCGAACTCCGGGACGTGCCGACGAGGAAGATAATCGACTGGCCGACCCTCTCGCGCGGGGAGCGCGAGCGACTGGCCCCGGAGTACGCCCACCCTATCGTCGACCGCAACGAGGGCTACGAGCGCGCACAGCGGGTGTTCGAGGAGGCCCTCGGGAAGCGCTGACCGCCCTCGTCCGGGTCGACGAGACTGCGAGAGGGGAGACCGGTCCGACAGCCTGCCGGACGAAAGCGCTTTTAGACGTCGGTGGCCGACATTGTGGTAATGGGGCTCGAAGAGGAGATCGAGGCAATCGAGGAGGAAATCCGGGAGACCCCCTACAACAAGTCGACCGAGCAGCACATCGGCCGGTTGAAGTCCAAACTCGCGGAAAAAAAGGAGACACTCGCGAGGCGACGGTCCTCCTCGGGCGGCGGTCCCGGCTACGCGGTGGAGAAGACGGGGGACGCGACGGTCGCGCTCGTGGGGTTCCCGAGTGTCGGCAAGTCGACGCTGATGAACGCCCTGACAAACGCCGACAGCGAGACCGGGTCCTACGAGTTCACGACGATCGACGTCAACCCCGGGATGCTCCAGTACCGCGGTGCGAACATCCAGTTGCTCGACGTGCCAGGGTTGATCGAGGGTGCGGCCGGCGGTCGTGGGGACGGACAGGAGGTGCTCTCGGTCGTCCGGACTGCCGACCTCGTGGTGTTTGTGCTCTCGGTGTTCGAGATCGACCAGTACGAGCGTCTCCACGAGGAACTGTACAAGAACGGGATCCGACTCGACCAGGACCCGCCGCGGGTGTCGGTTCGCAAGAAGGGAAAGGACGGTATCTCGGTCAACGCGAGTGTCGACCTGTCGATGGACGAGGGGACGGTAACGAGTATCCTGCGCGAGCACGGCTACGCGAACGCCGATATCGCGATCGGCGAACAGGTCGACCTGGATAGACTCATCGACGGGATCCGCGACAACCGGGTGTATCTGCCCTCGCTGGTTACGGTCAACAAGGCCGACCTCATCGAACCCGACTACGCAGAGACGGTCGCCGCGCAGTTGCGCAACCACGACATCGACCCCGACGAGGCGGTGTTCATCAGTGCCACCGAGGAGCGCGGTCTCGACGCGCTGCGCGAGACCGTCTGGGCGGAACTCGGTCTCATCCGGGTCTACATGGACAAGCCCGGTCGGGGTGTGGATTACGACGAACCGCTCGTTCTGTTCGAGGGTGATACCGTCGAGGATGCCTGCGAGAAGCTCGGTGGCGCGTTCGACGAGCGGTTCCGGTTCGCCCGGGTCTCCGGGCCGAGCGCCAAACACGACGAACAACAGGTCGGACTCGACCACGAACTCGCCGACGAGGACGTCCTGCGCATCCTGACCGCCCGGTGACCGCACCAACAGATTCACTCGACCACCCGGAGCGTACGGAACACGGCGAGGCGACGGTGCAGGGGAAACTGTTACACGGCCGCCACGCGGACGAGGTCTATGAGTCAGGGTCCCGGTCTCCCGACAGCACTGCCGGATAGCGAGTACGATGACCGCCTCGATACCGTGCGCGAGCGCCTCGCCGAGACCGACGCCGACGCGGCGGGGTGGTTCGGCGCGACCAGTATCGCCTACCTCACCGGATTCCACCACATCCAGACCGAGCGACCGGCCGTGCTCGTCGTGACACCCGACGAGACGGCGATGACGGTCCCGCGACTGGAGCGCGAGCGGGTGACGGCAAACCCCCGCATCGACCGGGTGCGGACGTACTTCGACTACCCGCAGGGCGACCCCGTCGGGACAATCGCGGCGATGCTCGCCGAGCTCGGCGTCGAGACGCTCTGCGGGGACGCGCAGGGACCGCCGGGTGTGATGGGCTACGAGGGGCCACCGCTGACCGACGACCTCGAGGTGGAGACACAGTCCTGGGTCGACCGGATGCGCTGGGAGAAGTCCGACGCCGAGATTGCCCTGGTGCGGGAGTCGGCGCGGTGGGCCAACCTCGCACACCGGCAGCTCGCCGAGGCGGCCGAGGCCGGGGCGCACCCGGCAACCGTGAGCCAGCGTGCCTCGCTGGAGGCGTCGCGAGCGATGCTCGACACCCTCGGGGACCGGTACGTCCCGCGGGTGCGCGGGTCCGGACCGGTCCACGCCGGGTTCATCTCCGGGCCACAGACCCGACTCCCGCACGGCCACACGGCCAACCGTCGCCTCGACCCGGGTGACGTGCTCGTCACCGGCGCGTCGGCGAACGTCGACGGCTACCGCTCGGAGCTCGAACGGACGATGTTCGTCGGCGAACCAAACGACGAACAGCGCCACTACTTCGAGCTGGCACTGGAGGCACAGACGGTTGCGCTGGAGACGCTGGACCCCGGCGTCGAGCTCGCCGCCGTCGACGAGGCCGTCTGGGCGTACTTCGAGGAACAGGGCGTGACCGACCTCGCACAGCACCACGTCGGTCACAACATCGGTCTGGGCGCACACGAACCGCCGTACGTCGACCGTGGCTGGACCGACCACTGCGAGACACGGGAGAGCCGCACCGAGGGTGACGCGGTTGCCAGACCCGGGCAGATATACACGCTCGAACCCGGACTGTACACCGACGACGCCGGCTACCGCCACTCCGACACGGTCGCCGTCACCGAGGACGGCACGGAGCGACTCACCTACTTCCCGCGTGACCTCGACGGGAACATCGTCTGACCGGCCGCGAGCGCGGTCCGAACACGTCGCCTGTCCCGGCGGGACCGGCCACGGCCGCACGCTCCGGGCACACAGTACTTATCCTGTCGCTCCGAACGTACCGTATGGTCAGGCGCGTTCTCGTTCCGTACGACAGCTCAGAGCAGTCGAAACACGCGCTCTCGCACGCGGTACAGCGCTTCGAGTCCGCGGAGATACTGCTGATACACGTGGTCAAGCCACTCGACGACAACACGGGCGTCGCGGAGCACGACTCCGGGTACGAACAACAGTTGGAGACCGCCGAAAGGATGCTCGAGGGGGCAATGCAGTGGCACGACGAGACCGAGCGCGAGCGCATCGAGCCGGTGGTCCGGTACGGGCGACCGGTCCACGAGATTCTGGGATGTATCGAGGACAGCGGTATCGACCACGTCGTTGTCGGGAGTCGCGGGCGCGACGGGGCCGAGCGACTCCTGCTCGGGAGTGTCGCGGAGACGGTGGTCCGGCGCTCGCCGGTCCCGGTGACGGTCGTTCGCGAGGCTCCCGACGGGTCCGGTCCCGAGGCGGTGCTCGTGCCGTTCGACGCCTCGACACGGGCACGCGAGGCGCTGGAGACCGCGTTCGAGCGGTTCCCCGATGCCGAGGTCACCGCGCTGTACGTCTCCTCGCCGCCGACGGGCGGTATCGACAGTGCCGAGGCAATCTTCAACGCGCTCAGTGACTGGGACGAGAACCGGGACGACCGCGTGTCGTCGGTGCTGGAGGTCGCCGAGGAGATAGCCGCCGCCCACAACCGGGCAGTCACCACCGAAACCGTCGAAGGTGACCCGGCCGAGGCGATCGTGGAGTACGCGAACGCGAGCGGTGCCGACCACGTCGTCGTCGGTTCGACCGGACGGGACGGTATCGCGCGACTCCTGCTCGGAAGTGTCGCCGAGACAGTGGTCCGGCGTTCGCCGGTCTCTGTCACCATCGCCAAGTGACCATGCAACGAGTACTCGTTCCCTACGACCAGTCAGAGCAGGCCGACTACGCCCTCGAACACGCGCTGGCGCTCGACGGCGCACCTGAGGTTGTGCTGTTGCACGTGCTCGAACTGCAGGGCGACGCGGTGGTCACCGGCGAGCAGTCACAGCAACCACGGCGGGTCGACACCGCCGAGGCGATGCTCGCCGAGGTGCGCGAGACAGTCGACGACCCGGAGCGTGTCGAAACCGCTGTTCGCTTCGGTCGCCCGGCGCACGCGACTCTCGGGGCTATCGACGAACTGGGTATCGACCACGTGGTCGTCGGGAGCCACGGGCGCGACGGGGCCGAACGGCTCCTGCTCGGCAGCGTCGCCGAGACGGTGGCCCGGCGCTCGTCGGTCCCGGTGACGGTGGTCCGGACGGAGCCGGACCCCGACCCGGCCGCGAGCGTTCTGGTCCCGTTCGACGGCTCGACACACGCCCGCCACGCGCTGACACACGCCCTCGAACAGTTCCCCGACGCCGCGGTGACCGCGCTGTACGTCGCGTACCCGCCGACCGAACACGTCAGAGACGCCGACCGGTTCGACCTGTCCGAGGACTGGGCCGACGAGCGCGACGACCACACCGAGTCGATACTCGAGGTGGCCGGGTCTGTCGCGGCGGAACTCGGCCGCGATATCGAGACAGAGACCGCCACCGGCGACCCGGCCGACAGTATCGTCGCCTACACCGAGGCGGAACCGGTCGACCACGTCGTCGTCGGCTCGTCGGGACGGGACGGTATCTCCCGACTCCTGCTCGGGAGTGTCGCGGAGACGGTTGTCCGGCGCTCGCCTGTCTCGGTCACGCTCGTGAACTGATAGAGATACGAGCGCGTGCCGGGCGAGGCCCCGGCACAGGGGGTGCTCAGGTTGTGAGCGCGTACCCGACGGCGTCGGAGACAGCACCGATAGCGCCGAGATAGCCGCTCCCGATGGTGGTCTTGAGCAGGTGCGCCGGCGCACCGCGCACCACCGCGCCGTCCACGCGTGCGACGGTGCCGTCGCCGACAGAGACCGCCCACCCCTTCGAGTCGTACCGGTAGCGCTCCATGCGGGGCTCGAACCCACCACCGTCGTCGAGGTGGCCGACCAGCCGCGTGATGTTGGTGGCGGCGACCCCCGCCTGCCGGACCGCCGTCTGTGCTGTCGCCGGCACCGCGGCCCCCTCGGCGTCGACGACCCGCGCGGCGTCACCGAGCGCGAACACACGGTCCCCGTCTCGCAGGGTGGCACGCACCCGAGGACGCTCGCTCACGGCGTCACGGCCGGTGATACCGCCGGTCCAGACCAGGTGGTCGCAGGCAACCGACTCGCCGTCGAGAACAACAGTGTCGGCGGTTGCCTCCTCGACGGCGGTTCCGGTCCTGACAGTCACGCCCCGGGCGTCGAGTTCGTCGGCGATGGCCGCCCGGAACGGCTCGGAGAACCCCGGGGCGACGGTGTCCGACCGCTCGACGAGCACCACCTCGGGGTCGGTGGACGCCTCGGCGGCGAGTTCCGCCAGTTCACCGGCCACCTGAACACCCGAGAGACCGGCCCCGCCGACGACGACCCGCCCGCCCCGCTCGCGGACGCGGTCGAACCCCTCGCGTATCCGGGCGGCGTGGTCGAGACGCTTCAGCGGGGTGGCGTGGGTCCTGACCCCCGGCAACCCGTGGAACACCGTCTGCGCGCCGAGACAGACCGCACAGACGTCGTAGGAGAGTGTCCCAGCAGTTGTTTCGACGGTTCGGGTCTCGCGGTCGAGACCGGTGACACTCGCCCGGTGGTGGTCGGCCCGCGAGCAGAGTCGGTCGAAGGGGACGGTGAGACGGTCGGCAAGCGACGGCTTGCGGACGGCCCGGTGCACGAGATGCTGGACGAGGTGTGTCTCGCGCTCGTCGACGAGGGTGAGGTCCGCGTCGACGGGCAGGGACCGCTCCAGTCTCCGTGTCAGCATCAGGCCCGCGTACCCGCCTCCGAGAACGACAACGTGCATACGCTCGGTTCGGTCCCGAGCGACAAATCACCTCTGTCCGCCGGTCAGCGGTCCTCGGCGTCCCGGGTGGCGGCGGCGACATCCACCGCGGCGACGTTGGGGTCGACATCGTGGACCCGGACGATGTCGGCCCCCCGGTCGGCGGCGAGTGCCGTCGCGGCGACGGTGGCCTCGCGGCGTTCGTCCGGTCCCCGGTCGACGTGGCCGAACATCGACTTGTGGGAGTGACCGACCAGCACCGGACAGCCGAGCGCGTGGAACTCGTCGACCCGCGCGAGCAGTTCGAAACTCTCCGTCGCGCGCTTGCCGAACCCGATACCCGGGTCGACGATGATCTGCGAGCGGTCGAGTCCGACCTGCTCGGCCAGCAGTACCCGCTCGGTCAGTGCGTCCAGCACGTCCGTTACCACGTCGTCGTAACTGACGTCGTTGTCGGGGTCGACCGGCGCGTCGATGGAGTGCATCACGATAACCGGAACGTCGTACTCGGCGGCCACCAGCCGCATCTCCGGGTCGTCCAGCCCCGACACGTCGTTGAGGATGTCCGCCCCGGCGTCGAGGGCGGCCCGCGCCACGGGGGCCTTTCGCGTGTCCACCGAGACCAGCACGTCCAGATCTGCGAGCGCCTCGACAACCGGGAGCACGCGGTCGCGCTCGTCCGGGACCGGCACCGGGTCGGCCCCCGGACGGGTCGACTCCCCGCCGACATCCACGATATCGGCCCCCGCGGCGACCATCTCCTCGGCCCGGGCAACGGCGTCGGCCCGCGCCTCGTACTCGCCGCCGTCGTGGAAACTGTCCGGTGTCACGTTCAGGATTCCCATGACCGCTGTCCGCTCACCCCAGGGGTACGCCGTCTCGTCCGTCTCCCTCCCCCCACCTGCGCCGGTCGCAATCCCCTCGATGTCTGTCTCGTCCGTGTCCCCCTCGGCGACACTCCCAGTCCCGTCGGTTGCCGGTGAACCCTCTCCGGTCCCGAGTGCGAGCGATGTCCGGACGTCGTCGGCGAGCGGGTCGGGTCCGTCGGCCCGGGCGTCGAGTCGGGCACACAGTGCCCGGAACTGCGCGAGCGTGCCCATCAGCACGACCCGGCGGTTCTCGTCGGCGGTCACGCCGGAGACGGCGGCCTCGCCGCCGACACCACGAAACACCGCCCTGACCTGCTCGGCCTGTCGGGGACCGAGGCGGGTCCTGAGGACCCGGTGGACGGCAGACTCCTTTGTTGCCCGGATGTCGTCGTCGGTGACGTGTGTGGTGTCGAGTACCCGCCGGGCGGCGTCGCGCGTGTCGACGCGACCCGGTATCGTGGTGCGCGTCCAGCGGGTCCGCGCCTCGGCGACGGTCGACAGCGACCCGGTGACCAGCACACAGTCACCGGGGTCGGCGGCATCCATCGCGTCCACGACCGCACCGGCGACGTCGGCCCGGGTCGACACCGGCGCTTCTCGCTCGCGCTCGAACACCCGCGCGAGGACCTGCCGGGACTCGGCCCGGTCGTGGGCCGGTTCACAGACCGTCACGCGCTCCGCGTCGGGGAGTGCCGCCGCCATGCCGCGGTGGTCCTTGTCGGTCAGCGCACCGACCACCAGGTGACAGTCCTCGACCGGGAACTCCGCGAGCGTCTCGGCAACCCGGGCACAGGCCTGCGGGTTGTGTGCCCCGTCGAGCACGACCAGCGGGTCGCGACCGACCACCTCGAACCGACCGGGCCAGTGTGCCGTCCGCAACCCCCGTTCCAGTGTCTCCCGGGAGACTGCCGTCCCGACGGTCTCGCCGACCTGCCGCGCGAGCGCGGCGGCGACACCGGCGTTCTGTGCCTGGTGTGGCCCGAGCAGGGCGAGACGGGGGTCGGCCTCGAGTGGCCCGCCCGCGACGGTGCCCGTCATGCGTGCGGTCCCCTCGACCCCCTCGCGCCCGTCGTACGTGACCGTCAGGTCGGCGTCGTCCTTGGCCCCGACGGTGAGCACGTCACCCGCGACGGCGCGGACACTCTCCAGCGCGTCGGCAGTCGCCGCGGTGACCAGCGGCCGGTCGGCGGGCGCGACTGCGGCCATATCGCGGGCGATGGTGCCGACATCCTCGCCCAGTACCCCGGTGTGTTCGAGCGTGACACTCGTGACGGCGCTCGCGACGGGGTCGACGACACCGGTGGCGTCGTGACGGCCGCCGATACCCACCTCCAGCACGGCCACGTCGACCCCCTGTCGGTCGAACTCCCAGAGCGCCAGCGCGGTCAGCGTCTCGAAAAAGGTTGGCGGGTCGCCGTCGGCGGCCTGTCCGGTGATGTACGACTCGACCTGCTCGACGAACTCGACGAGCGCGGACTCCCGGAGGCGGCGTCCGTCCACGCAGATCCGCTCGCGAACGTCGTCCAGGTGCGGGGACGTGTACCGACCGACCGACAGCCCCGCCTCCCGCAGCACCGACCCGACCATCCGGGTGGTCGAGCCCTTACCGTTGCTGCCGGCGACCTGCACGCAGGGAATCCCTTCGTGTGGGTCGCCGAGATGAGCGAGCAGGGCCGCGGTGGCGTCCGTCCCGGGACGGGTCCCGAACCGGCGCAGCGCGAACAGCGTGTTCGCGGCCTCGTGAAACCTCATGCCAACTGTAACCGGTGCAACGGGCTTGACACTGACGGTGTTTCTGCCCACGACCGGACCACTGCACGCCCGCGCCGACGCTGTCACTATCAAAATACTCATACGCTGGGTTTATATTTCCGCGAGACAAGCGACAGGTATGTCATCAGCCCAAGTCGGGTTCGATACGACAGAGACCGAGGAGGCAGTTCGCGAGACTGCCCGCGACATCGCCGCGAACTACGACCAGGAGTACTGGATGGCGGTCAACGGACCGGAGAAGCGCAGGCCGACCGAGTTCTGGCAGGACTGCGCGGACGCGGGCTTTCTCGGCATGACTGTCCCCGAGGAGTACGGTGGGCAGGGGCTCGGCATGAGCGAACTCATGGCGACGGTGGAGGAACTGGTGAAACACGGCTGTTTCGGCACGGAGATGCTGTTCGTGGTCAACGTCATCTTCGGCGGTGTGACCCTGACCCGACACGGCACCCGGACACAGAAAGAGGAGTATCTTGAGCCGCTGGTCGACGGTGACCTGCACTTCTGCATGGCGCTGACCGAGCCGAACGCCGGTCACAACGCCCCGGAGATGGAGACCCACGCCGAGGAGGTCGAGGACAACGTCTACCGGATCAACGGGCCGAAGCAGTGGATCAGCGGTATCGACCGCGCGGACAAGATGCTGCTGGTGGCACGCACCACGCCGCTGGAGGAGGTCAGCAAGCGCACGATGGGCGTGTCACTGTTTCTCGCGGACCCCGACGACGACGCAATCGACATCCGGCAGCTCGAAACCGGGATTCCACACCCCGAGAACTCGTTCGAACTCGACCTCCACGACTACGAGGCCACCGAGGACGACATCATCGGCACGAAGGGGATGGGCCTGTACCAGCTGTTCGACACGGTCAACCCCGAGCGACTGGTCACGTCGGCGGGCGGTATCGGTCTCGGTCGGTGTGCGCTCAACCAGGCAATCGACTACGCGAGCGAGCGCGAGGTGTTCGACCAGCCCATCGGCTCTCACCAGGCGGTCCAGCACCCTATCGCGGACGCCTGGTCGAAACTCGAGGCCGCGGAACAGCTCGTCAAGAAGGCCGCCTGGATGATGGACGAGGAGAAAGACCGCCGTGACACGGCCGAGATATCGAACATGGCGAAACTCCGCGCCACCGAGGCCGCATACGAGGCCACCGACCAGGCCGTCCAGACCCACGGTGGCAAGGGCTTTCTCCGCAAGCACGGTGTCGTCGAGATGTGGAAGGGCAGTCGCCTCGCCCGTGTCGCCCCCGGCTCGACCGAGATGATGCTCAACGACATCGCCGAGCACACGCTCGACCTGCCCCGGTCGTACTGACACGCGGAATCGCTACGCTTAATCCACCGACCGGTCTATAATCGGTAGCGCCAGGGTGGCAGAGTCTGGCCCAACGCGTCCGCCTGCAGAGCGGATCATCGCCGGTTCAAATCCGGCCCCTGGCTCTCCGCGACGAACTGACTCTCCTCGTGGACACCGCCGACAGGTACCATGCTCGGTCGGGGATTCGAACTGGGCGAGACAGTCCTGCTCGCTCCGCTGCGCGGGCTGTGACTCGCTTGCTCAAACCCCTCGCTCGCATTCGCTCGTCACGTTCGTTCCTCGCAGAATGCTCGGTCG
>CAYZGA010000077.1:0-11945 GCA_964477945.1 uncultured Halobacteriales archaeon | reverse complement strand
TCAAGATCCGCTCCCGTAGGGGTCCATGCGTTCAAATCGCATCCCTCGCACTGTGGACCCACGCGGTCCCTCGCAGGTGCGGAAGACCCGTGGAGCGGTCTTCCCTCGCAAACTTTCTGTGCGGTTTCGGAGGAGTCGTGAGACCGTGGTCGAGAAGATGGAGAGGAGCGGTCCAACGGCGGCACGGCTGAACTGGTTCTTGTCGATATCGAACTGTCGCACGTCGGGCGGGTTGCGACCCCTGCAGGAGACCGGCGGCGCTCAGCGTCAGCGAGGTGTGCGTCGGTTCGACGGTGACACCCCCTGCAGGACCCGGAACAGACACCCCGAGAGTACGATGCCGCCCGGAGACGAGACGACGGGACCGGCGGTGAACGCCGCGAGGACAGCCACGCCGACGACTGCACCGACGGCAGGGAGTGTCACGAGTGGCACAATCAGTGCACGAGAGCCGCAAGGCGTTCGAGACGGACTGCTCGGGACCGAGTTCCGGCGGCACAGTCACCAGAAACCCGGTCAAAAGGTCTTTACCGGTTACACACTATTAATTAATGAGTAGCAGTCCAGGTACAGTCAGAGAGTAGCAGGTTCAATGACGGGAATTATAAATCAGGTATCCACTGTAACGTTCGGATACGCGATGGTGTTCGGACTCGCCGGAGTGGCGTGTCTCGCCAGTATCAGGCGCGCACGGCGGGTGGACCAACCGGACATCCGTCGCGGTCTCGTCTGGTTGTTGCTCACCTCGGGCGGGTGGGCGCTTTTCAAACTCGGATTCCTGCTCGGTCCCGACGCGGCCGGCGAGGTGCTCTACACGGTCGGTCTCGTCGTCGGGTTCGGCACCGTCTGGGCGTGGCTGTACTTCTGCTCGGCCTACACCGGTCGAACCTATCACCGGCGACCCATTCTCAGACGGCTCGGACTTGTCATCTTCGCCACGGTGGTGGCCGCCAAACTCACCAACCCGATTCACGGGCAGTACTTCACGCTGACAGAGACAGCGACGCCGTTTACCCATCTCGCGGTCAATCACGGCCCGATTCACTGGGTTGCGACGGGGCTGTCGTACACGCTCGCCGCGGTCGGGCTGTTCATGCTGTACGAGTTGTACCTCGAATCGGGCTACGACACCCGACCGCTCGCGGCGCTGTCGGGGTTGCTCGCGTTGCCGGTGGTGTTCGACCTGGTCGCGCTGTGGACGCCGCTCATCGAGATCATCTACGCGCCGCTCGGCGTCGCGGCGTTCACCATCGGCGTGCTGTTCGTCTTCGAGCGGCGATTCCTGGCGGTGCAGGTGACCGGCGACGACGAAGGGCCGGCGGTGTTTCTCGACAGCGAGGGTCGGGTACAGGATTACACACCCGCCGCCGCGAGCGCGTTTCCGGCACTTCAGGACGGTCTCGGTCGGCCACTCCAGGCGGTTGTACCGGAGTTGGCGGCAGTAGACGATGGACAGGAGATCGTCGAAACGGAGAGCGGAGAGGGCGTGCGGTACTACATGACAGCCACGAGTAGACTCGAACTGGGGGAGGTCGGCGGGCAGATGGTGGCGCTATCGGACGTGACAGCGGCCGAGCGCCGCCGTCGCGAACTGGCCCGTCACAACCAGCAACTCGAGGAGTTCGCCAGCGCGCTCACCCACGAACTCCGGAACGTGATTCAGATAATCGACAGCCGGATGGCACTCGCAGGCGCGCAGATGAAAAAGGGGTCCGACACGGCGGTTGCCACCGAGTCCATCGACCGGGCGAGGGAGATGACCGACAGGATGTCCGGACTGGTCGACGACTTCAGGGCGCTCGCCCGGTACGGACAGACCGTCGAGGAACTGTCCTCGGTCGAGTTCGGCCCGTCCGTCGAGGACGGCTGGAGCCACGCCGAAACCGGCGAGATGCGTCTGACCGTCGAGGGCACCGGTCGCATCAAGGCGGACCCGGGCCGACTGCGGCAACTGCTGGTTAACGCGTTCGAGTTCGCCCGTCACAACGGGGCGAGTCGGGTCCGCGTCGAGTTGCTGGACGACGGGTTCGCGGTCACGGACGACGGCGACCCCCCGTCGGGGGACACCGGGGGATACTTTGCGTTCGGCGAGGCTGTCCCGAACGCGGAGTCGGGTATGAAACTCCCGAACGTTCGGGCCTTTGCGCGTGTCCACGGCTGGACGGTCGCACTCGATACAGACTACAGCAACGGCGCGCGCCTGCTCGTGAAAGAGGTGACCGTCACCGCCGAGAACAGGGACGCCGTAGACGCGACCCCGGAGGAGTCGACAACCGACAGGAGCGTTACGGGTGTCGACACAGCCAGCGTTCCGGTCGGGGATGTGCCCGGAGCCGACGAAGCCGGGATAGCCAGGGAGACAGACGACGAGAGAGCGGATGGTCTCACCGAGGAGAGAGACGATGGCGTCGAGAACTCATCGAAAGGAACAGGGATTTAAGCGCCGGCGAGGTAGAATCTGACACTATGGGCAAGAAATCGAAGGCAAAAAAGAAACGACTGGCGAAACTGGAGCGGCAGAATCAGCGGGTCCCCGCGTGGGTGATGATGAAGACCGACCGCGAGGTCGTCCGGAACCCGAAACAGCGTGACTGGCGGCGCAGCGACACTGACGAATGAGCGCAGGAGACTTTGATGAGCGGGTTATCACGGTTCCGCTCCGCGACGTGCAGGCCGGGTCCCGAACCGGCCGGGCCGACAGGGCGATGTCGGTTATCCGCGAGCACCTCGCGCAGCACTTCTCGGTCCCCGAGGACGCCGTCAGACTCGACCCGTCGATAAACGAGGCGGTCTGGGCACAGGGACGACAGAACCCGCCGAGCAAACTCCGGGTCCGCGCCGCTCGCTTCGACGAGGAAGGCGAAAGCATCGTCGAGGCCGAACCCGCCGAGTAAGCGTGCTCCGCACCGCATTCTCCGGGTCGTCGTATATCGGTGTTTTCGCCCGCGCAACCGACCACTGTCTGCTCGTCCGCTCGGATGTCGACGAGACACGCCAGGAGGCCTGCGGTGCAGAACTCGACCTACCGGCCGTCTCCACCACTATCGGCGGGTCGGGAACGGTCGGGTCGCTCGCGGTCGGAAACGAGAACGGACTGCTGATCAGCGGCCGCGCAACCGAACGGGAGATCGACCACATCGCCGATACAACCGGACAGCACGTCGTCGAGTTACCCGGACGCATCAACGCCGCCGGCAACGTCGTCTTGGCAAACGACAGCGGCGCGTACGTCCACCCGGAGCTCAACCGCGAGGCCGTCCAGGCTGTCAAAAACGCTCTCGACGTTCCCGTCGAGCGAGGTGACATCGCGGGTGTTCACACCGTCGGAACCGCCGGCGTGGCAACCAACCGCGGTGTGCTCTGTCACCCGAAGACCCGCGACGAGACACTCGACGAACTCGAAGAACTACTTGATGTTCCGGCCGACATCGGCACGGTCAACTACGGTGGTCCACTCGTCGGTTCCGGTCTTCTCGCCAACGATGCCGGCTACGTCGTCGGCGAGTCGACGACCGGCCCGGAGCTGGGCCGCATCGACGCCGCACTGGGTTACGCCGGCGACTGAACTGGACTGTCCGCGACCAGTGCGGTCGACACGTCTCGAGAACTGTGACCGTGTGGCACGCTCGAAACACGCGAGTCGGTGGCTCGGAACGTGTCGTAGACCGCAAAAGCAAACAGGGGCTGGGGTGGGTGACACCCTCATCGAGTTCTGTGTCATAGATATCTACCCCACAGTTTTCGTTCGTGATACTGCGTTGTTCGGTCGTCCCGACTCCTGCGTGGGTACGAGTGTTCGTTCGTACGGACCGAAAAGCGAGAGGATGAAAGTACGGCAGTAGGGGTGGGTGGGGGTTGGGTGGGATGGGTAGCACCCTCATTGGGTGCAACTGAATGTTGCCGCCACTGGTATATCAACCTTTTGTCGCCGTTATCATCACGAATAATCGAGCCACAACCGGTTCGCCACGAGTCCGCCGGAGTTTCACGAGACAAGTGAGTACATGTTTCGTGTAGGTTTCCAGAAATCTATTTCGCCGCGGTTGCCAAAACGGCAACCGCAACGGAATAGGGTAAATGGGGATTGGGGTGGGGGTTGGGGGGTTGGGTGGCACCCATAACGGGTGCAACTGAACGTACAGGCGCGACGCATAAGAACGTTCCGGTGCATCGGAGTTGGCTCAGACTCACGGACGGCGGTGAACAATACGAAACGTGACTCCGGGTGGTACTCGACGGAGGTAGGTACCAACCGATCAGGCACTGCGGGTTTCGCGGGCCTTCGGGCGGAGGTTCCCGTAGCCACACTTGCGACAGCGACTCGCCCGTTCCGGGTTGCGCGAGTTACAGCGCATACAGATCTGGGTGCTGAACAGTCGCTCCTCGGCTTTGTCGAACGTAGCCATGTCAGCGAGTTATCCGCCGTCGGACTAATCCCTTCCGATGTCCCCGACAGGATGCACCCGGCGTGGAGTCCGAGGCCCACGCAACGTCTGACAGTCGTCCCGGGCGGGGTCGCCACCGGAGTCACACGCGTTCGACGAGCGTCGCGACGCCCTGCCCAAAGCCGATACACATCGTCGAGATACCGTACCGGCCACCACAGTCCTCGAGCTGGTAGGGGAGTTTGCCGACGAGTGCCGCTCCGGTCGCGCCGAGCGGGTGACCGTGCGCGATTGCGCCGCCCCAGACGTTGGTGCGGTCCCAGTCTGCGCCGGTCTCGTCGAGCCACGCGCCGATAACGGGGGCAAACGCCTCGTTGACCTCGAACCGGTCGATGTCGGCGACAGTCATCTCGTTCTCCTCGAGGAGTTCCCGGGTGGCCGGGATGGGTCCGGTCAGCATCGTCACCGGGTCGACGCCGACCACCGTCGTGTCGACGACGCGGGCGACGGGGTCCCAGCCGAACTGTTCACAGGCGTCACCGGAGGCGACGAGCACAGCCGCGGCACCGTCGACGATGCCCGACGCGTTGCCGGGGTGGACGACCCCGTTGCCCTCGCCACGGAACGCGAGCGGCAGTTCCCCGAGTGTCTCCATGTCCGTCTCCGGTCGTGGATGTTCGTCCGTCTCGACGACGATCCGGTCGCCGTCGTGCTCTGTCTCCACCGGAATCACCTGCTCGTCGTACTTGCCAGCCCCCGTGGCCTCGTCCCACCGGTGCTGTGAGTCGACGGCGATGCGGTCGACGTCCTCGCGTGTGAGCCCCCACTGCTCGGCGATGCGCTCCGCACCCTCGCCCTGCGTGGTCACCTCGTCGAACGCCTCGAAGTAGGTGGTCGTGAGCGCCTGCCCGTCGAGGTTCGGGTTCTGCATCGGATTGTCACTGCCCATCGGGACGCGGGTCATGTGCTCGATACCGCCCGCGACGACGACATCCTGGAGTCCACCGCGGACCTGTCCGGCCGCGAAGTTGACCGCCTGCTGGCCGGAGCCACACATCCGGTTGAGTTGCACGCCCGGCGCGTTCTCGCCCCACCCGGCGACCATCGGCGCGATGCGACCGATGTTCGACCCCTGCTCACCGAGCGGCGAGACACAGCCGTACACGACATCATCGATGTCCTCGGAGCCAACGAACCCGTTGCGTTCCTCGAGTGCGACCAGCGGTTCGGCCGCCAGGTCCTGCGGGTGTGTGTCGCTGAACACGCCGTCTTCGGTCCCGAACGGTGTGCGCACCGCGTCGACGATGTACGCCTCACTCATAGCCGGTCGTACGCTCCACGATGGTATAACCTCCGGGGTCGGGAACACCACGAGGCGCTGTGATGCGCACACTCCCGGGCCGGTGGCGTCGGCGCGGACACCGCGCGAGCCGTGCGGGCGTACCACGCGGCAACCGTGACAGTACCGGTGTTCCGGCGGGGAGCCAGCAGATTTTAGCGTTCAGGCGGTGAGAGTCCATCTATGGCGAACCGGGACGGCGTGCTCGGCACGCGGGTGGTCGTTGTCGCGACGAGCACCGTCGCGGTGCTCTCACTTGCCACCGGTATCACGAGTATCACCGTCGACCTCGCGCCCGGCCCGCTCGACAGCGCGGTGCCCGCGGTCCTCCAGCAGACAGCCAACTTCACGGGGACACTGACCGGGTTCCTGATGTTGCTGGCCGCGTGGGGTCTCCGTCGCCGACTGCGTGCGGGCTGGTATCTCGCGGTGGCGCTGCTCCCGCTCACCGCGGTGCAGGGGGCACTACAGGTGAGTCTCTTCTCCCTGCCGCTGGTGGTGCTCTCGGTGCTGTCGATTCCGGTCGTGGTGCGCAACTACCGGCGGTTCGACCAACCGCTCTCGCTGTCGACCGCACAGTTGGCCGCGCTGGCCGCGCTGTCGGGAACGCTCACCTACGCGACCGTCGGCGCGTTCGCCCTCCGCGAGGAGTTCACCGGGGGAAGCATCGAGACGCCGCTGGACGCCCTGTACTACGCTATCGTCACCGCGACGACGGTCGGCTACGGCGACATCGCCCCGGCCAGCCAGCGGGCACGCCTGTTCGGTATCTCGGTGGTGGTGCTCGGCACGGCGAGTTTCGCTATCACCCTCGGGTCGGTGCTCGGCCCCGCCATCGAGGCCCGGTTCGCACAGGCACTCGGAACAATGACTGACACAGACTACCAGCAACTCGAGGACCACATCGTGGTGCTCGGCCACGGCGACCTGACAGAGGCGTTGCTCGAAGCAATCGACGACGACCACGAGACGCTGGTGGTCGTCGGGGACACAGACACCGCGGCGGACCTGCGTGAGCGCGGATTCGACGTGCTCGCGGGTGACCCGAGCGACGACGACCCGCTGCGACGGGCAGGTGTCGACCGTGCCCGTGCGGTCGTCGCCGCGACCGAACACGACGCCGAGGATGCCTTCGCCATCCTCACCGCGCGCGAACTCGACCCCGACGTGCGCATCGTCGCCGCCGCAACTGCCCGGGACAACATCGAGAAACTCGAACGCGCCGGTGCCGACCACGTCATCAGCCCGGTCGTTATCGGCAGTCAGATGATCCTCGAGGTGGCACTCGACGGCGAGACGGACCAGGGCGACCCGGAGTAGCTGGCGCGTGCCGAAAGCGACATTACGCCCAGAACCCAACCACAGCCATGGTTTTCGGGGACAGCCCCGGCCGCGTCGGAACGAACATTCCCGGCGCGAACGAGGTGCTCAACGGGGGACTGCTACCGCAGTCGGCAACGCTCGTCCGCGGCACGCCGGGTGCCGGCAAGACCATCTTCGGGTTGCACGTGCTCGCGGGCGGCGGGTCCAGCGGGGCGGACCTGTACATCAACCTCGGGGAACCGGCGGAGTACCTGCGCGAGACCGCGGACCGGTTCGGGCTCGACATCGACCACGTCGACTTTCTGGACCTCTCGCCGTCGGACACCCAGTTCCAGGAGGAAGAGACATACGACCTGTTTCACTCCGGCGAGGTGGAGCGCCCGTCGCTGGTCGACGCCATCCGGGACCAGGTCACAGAGACGGACCCGGAGCGGGTGCTCATCGACCCGGTCACCGAACTCAGATACCTCGCACCCGACGAGTACCAGTTCCGCGAGCAGGTGCTCGGACTGCTCGACTTTCTCAAAGGCAAGGGCGCGACGGCGGTGCTGACCTCGCAGGCGGCGGCGTCGGTACCCGACGACGACCTGCAGTTTCTCGCCGACGCGGTCCTCACACTCGGGAGCGAGAGCGGGCGTCGCACGCTCCAGGTCTCGAAGTTTCGCGGGTCGGCCGCACGACAGGGCCCACACAGCGTGACCATCTCCGGTGACGGGATGCAGGTGTGGCCGAGACTCGACCCCACAGGCCACAGCCGGACCGCATCCGTCGAGACACTCTCCTCGGATGTCGCGGAGCTCGACTCGCTGCTGGGTGGCGGGCTGACCACCGGGACGGTCACGTTTCTCAGCGGTCCAACGGGTGTCGGCAAGACGACCACCGGGCTCCAGTTCGCGAACGCGGCCGCCCGCGACGGCACCAGGTCGGTGCTGTACAGCTTCGAGGAGAGCCGACAGACCATGCTCGACCGGGCGGAGGCGGTCGGGATGCCGGTCCGGGAACTGGTCGCGGACGGCCGACTCGTCGTGAACGAGATCGGTCCCGACGAGATAACCGTCGACGAGTTCACGAGTCGTGTGCGAGGGGCCGTCGAGAACGACGGGGCGGGGATCGTCATGCTCGACGGTGTCACCGGCTACGAGCGGGCGTTCCGGACACCCGATACCACGGGACAGCTTGTGAATATCTGCCGGTACCTGCGCAATATGAACGTAACCGGGCTGGTCACCAACGAGGTCCACCGGGTCACCGGCGAGCTCCGGGTCACCGAGCGGGAGATGAGCCACCTCGCCGACAGCATCGTCGTCCTCCGTCACGTCGAGTACCGGGGGGAGCTACGGAAGGTCATCGGCGTGCTCAAGATGCGGACACGCGAGTTCGAGTCCCGACTCCGGCGGTTCCGCATCACCGAACAGGGCCTCCGAATCGGGGAACCGCTCTCGGATATGCGCGGTATCCTCACCGGAACCCCGGAGTGGACCGGCGATGGGGAGTGACGTGTGAACAGAGAAACATTGTGTACCATGCTGTGCGACAGTCATATTCGCGTCGAGTGTATAGCACGGGGGACGGGAGCACAGACACCGGGCCACCGGAGCCAGCGGGTCACCTGATGGGGTCACACGCATGATGGAGGAGTCACCGGCAGAGAGCGTCGAGTTCGACACCGAGACAGGGTCAGAAACAGCGGTCGTCTACCCGCTCGTCGCGGACAGCGGCAACAGACGCGTGCTCACCGACTGGCTGACCGACCACGAGTCCTACCGACTCCCCGACGAGATGGCGTCCGTGACCGAGACAACCTGTGATCTCTACATCGTCGACCAGACGGCGTTCCAGCGACACAGAGACGAACTCGACAGTGTGAAAGGCACCGCCGAGCCGGCCCTGCTCCCGGTGTTGCTTCTGGTCTCCGAGTGGGAGTCGGAGATTGTCAGACGGGACCAGGGTGAGATTGCCGACAACGTCCTCGTGGCCACCATCGACGAGATCGTCTCGACCCCGATACGCCAGGTCGAACTGGAGTGGCGTATGCAGGCGTTGCTCCGACTCCGGGCACAGTCACTCGAACTCCGGGCGAAACAGGAACGGCTGCGGCTGTTCCGCCGGGCTGCCGAGGCCGCGGGGAACGCCATCTACATCACCAACACGGACGGGGTCATTCAGTACGTCAACCCCGCGTTCGAGGAGATAACGGGGTACAGTCGCGGGGAGGTACTCGGCGAGACGCCGGGGCTTCTGAACTCCGGCGAGATGCCCGAGGGGTTCTACGAGACGGTGTGGGAGACGGTGAGCGCAGGCGAGGTCTGGGAGGGGGAGGTTGTCGACCGCCGCAGAGACGGCGAGGAGTACATCGCCTACCAGACCGTCGCACCCATCGCCGACGACGGCGATCTAAACGCCTTTGTCACGGTGCAGACCGACATCACCGAGCGCACCGAGATGCGCAGAGAGTTGGAGCGTCACCGTGACATCGTCGAGCGACTCGACGATCCAATCATGCTCCAGGACAGGGAGGGGAACTTCGAGTTGCTCAACGAGGCGGTCGCAGACTACGCCGGTGTCCCGAAAGAACGGCTCCGCGACGAGGACGAGTTCCTGTTCATGGACGAGGAGACGGCGGCACGCATCGACCGGCGAAAGCAGGAGGTCCTCGAGACGGAGGAGCCAGCCGACTACGGGGTGCGACCGACGTTCGAACTTGAGGACGACAGCGCGGCGTTCAGCACCAGCCGGTACCCGTACTACGACACCGACGACACCCTCGCGGGGACGATCGCGATTTGCCGGAACGTGACCGACTTGGAGGAGCGGACACGCCAGTTGCAGGTCATCGACACCGTGTTGCGACACAATCTGCGCAACAGTCTGACCGTCATCGGGCTGCTCGCGGAGCAACTGCGGAGCCAGACCGAGGGCGAGCTCGCGACCACCGCCGACCGAATCGTGCAGAACGCCCGCGACCTCCGGGAAACCGGGGAGAAGTCCCGCGCAATCACGGACGTCCTCGCGAACGAGCCGACGGGGAAACCGGTCGACATCGCGAAAGTGGTGCGGTCCGTTGCCGACACCGTCACAGCCGAGTACCCGGATGTCGAGTTGAGCGTCGAGACCCCCGAGCGCGCGGTCGCCGGCGTCACACCCAAGATCGACGAGGCGATCAGAGAGCTGACAAAGAACGCTCTCGTGCACAACGACAGTGACCAGCCCGCGGTCGAACTCCGGGTCGACATCGACGACGAGGTGACCGTGAGCGTCGCCGACAACGGTCCCGGGATGGCCGAGATGGACCGCGACGTGCTGGAGCGCGGGGCCGCCGTCGAGGACCTGTACCACGGGAGCGGGCTCGGACTGTGGCTGGTCTACTGGGTCGTCGAGCGCTCCGGTGGCTCGGTCACGGTCAGCGACACCGACCGGGGGACGAAGGTGACCGTCAGCCTCCCCGAATACACCGGTGAGACCGGGCAGTCACCACGTCACCGGGAGTGAATCTGCCCGTCCCGTTATAGCACCCGTAGCCGGTAGCCGGCCGCGGCAGTCTCGTCGGTCACCCGGCCCGACTCCTCCGCGGCGTCCAGCAGGGTCGCGACGAACGACTTCGGAACCTCGACGCCGAGAAAGTCGTTTCCCGGCCGTCCGGTCGTAAGCCGTGCCATCGTGCGCTCCGTGCCGTCGTCGTTGTAGATGCTCCCGACCTTCTGACCGTCCCGGTACAGTCGGAGTGTAACGTCGGTCGGCTCCAGTTCGTCGAAACTGACCTCGAACACCATCCGGTCGTCCTCGATGCGCGCGAGCAACAACCCGTCGTGCTCGGTGATGACTGATTCCATGTCCCCGTACTCGGACCGGAACGTGCCTGTTGGTTTCGGTACGGTCCGCCAGGTGCCCACACAGTCGCAGGCAGCCATCGTTCCTCACGAATAATCATAAACAATCAGTTGGGTATCAGGTACGCGTACACGCGCGCAACGCGCTTATTTGCATCAAGCCATTACAGGTAGGTATGGCAGCAGACGAGAGAGCGGGAGACGGGACAGCCGCGTACAGGCAGGTCGACGTGTCGGTGCTGGTGGTCGGGGCTGGCGCGGCGGGGGCCCGGACGGCAATCGAACTCGCGGAGCGCGGTGTCGACGACGTGCTGGTGCTCGGGAAGCGCAATCACGGCGACGCACACACCACCTGGGCGCGTGGCGGTATCAACGGCGCACTGGGCACCCACGACCCCGAGGACAGCTGGGAGATTCACGCCGCGGACACGCTCAACGAGGGGCACTTCGTCAACGACCCGGAGAAGGTCGAGGCGGTCACGAGACAGATGCCCGAGCGACTCCGCGAACTCGACGACTGGGGGATGGACTTCTCCCGAACCGAGGACGGTGAACCGGACCAGCGCTTTTTCGGCGCACAGTCGTTTCGTCGGACCGCCTTCGCCGGGGACTACACCGGCGAGGCACTGCTGAACACGCTCGTCGCGAAGGCACAGGAACACGAGGTGCCATACCGCGAGAACGTGATGGTGACGAAGTTGCTCTCGGACGGCGAGCAGAGCCACGGGGCCGTCGGGTTCGACATGGAGAGCGGCGAACTGTTGCTGTTCAACGCCGGCGCGGTGGTGCTCGCGGCAGGCGGGCACGCGGCGGTGTACAACAGGCACACCTCCCGCGACGACGAGAACAACGGTGACGGGGCGGCGCTGGCCCACGACGCCGGCGCTCGACTGATGGACATGGAGTTCGTTCAGTTCCACCCAACCGGGATGGCCGTCGACGAGAGTGACCCCGAGTGGGAGCCGTGGAGCGGTCGACTGGTCACCGAGGCCGTCCGCGGCGAGGGTGGCCGCCTCTACAACAGCGAGGGCGAGCGGTTCATGGAGCGGTACTCGCCCGACCAGATGGAAC
>CAYZGA010000076.1:0-12102 GCA_964477945.1 uncultured Halobacteriales archaeon | reverse complement strand
CCGGTCTGCGGGTTATGAGCCCGCCGGAATCTCCTAGCTATCCCATCCCGCTACCAGTATATAACCCAGAGTACCGTTTAAGAATTGTGTTTCTGCTGTCTGTCGGTATCGACCTCCCTCGGCGGGCGGCGGTTCACGGCCACGCGAGGGGGTCACCGGACGGCGAACTCGGCGACACCGCGGAGTCCGAGCGGGCTGGACCGCCACCCCCGGAGCGTCGAGTCCGACCGCTCCCCGAACAGGACCGTCCCGTCCGGCGTGACCGCACACGGGGAGTCTGCGTACGCCACGTCGACCGGGACGGCAGGTGTCTCGACCCGCTCCCAGCTGCCCCCGGCGCGTTCGAGCAACCCGCGGTCGTCGATAGCGTGTGCCCGGCCGGCATCGGCGACGACTGCGGTGGTCGGACGGTTATGTTCGCGGTCCCACGCGCCGTCGTCGCGCCTGTAGATGCCCGCCTCGGTGGCCGCGAACAGGCGCTCACCGGCGGCGACATCGCGTGCGTCTGTCAGGCCGAGCGGGTCGAGCCCCCCGGTGACCCGGTAGACACCGCTCGCCGCCGCGAGGACACTGCTGTCGAACCGACTCGCTCCGGACACCGTTCCGACTGTCTCCCAGCCCTCGTCGGGTCGGTGCGCACGCACACAACCGTCCGCACCACCGGCGAGAATGTCCTCGGGACCACATCCGAGTCCGACAGCCGCGACATCGAACGACTCGCCGACGCGGTCGAACCCGTCGCCGCCGTCGACGAGCACGCCGTGGCTGGTCCCGGCGACCACGCGGGTCTCGTCCACCACGACAGAGGCCGCCGTGCACCGTTCGAGCAACGCCGCGTGGCCGACGCGGCCGCCGGCAAGTGACACCTGCGCGACACCGAGGTCGCAGGCGAGAAACCCTGTCTTCGTCGGTAGTTGGTCGCCGAACAGCGAGCGCTCCGTCGAGGCGTCGGGTTGCGAGTCAGACTCGTTTTGGGTCATCGTCGTATCGGAGGTGTGTCGTCGGTAACGGTCGACAGTGTCGTGCCCGCTTGCGGGTTGTGGGCTCGAACTCCGTCATGGTGACCACCAGTTTCTTGCTAGGAGCAGCTACAGTGCGTGCTTGTACGCTTCGAGCGCCCGTTCAATGTCTGTTTCGGTGTGTGCGTCGGCGATGAACTGTCCCTCGAACTGGTTCGGGGTGAGAAAGACCCCCTGCTCGTGCATCGCCGGCCAGAACAGTCGCCGCCAGCGCTCGGTGTCGGCCCGGCCGACGTCCCCGCCGGTCTTCGGGCACGCGTCGGACCGGCCACAGTCCGACCGCTGGCGACACCCCGCCTCGCAACAGGTCCCGTCGGTCCGTCCGTCGCGGGTGAAGATAACGCTGAACATGCTGTCGATGCCGGTGACGGTGTAGCTGGGGGCCTGGTCGGCGACGATGTCGGTCAGTCCGGCGCGCAACTGCTCGCCCAGGTCGTCGACGTGTTCGTAGACATCGTGTTCGGCGGCGTACCGCAGTGTCTCCAGGCCGGCGGCCATCGTGACCGGGTGGCCGGAGAACGTACCGGCCTGGAACACCTCGCCGGAGGGGGTGAACGCCTCGAGTATCTCGGTGCGCCCGCCGATTGCGCCGACAGGGAACCCCCCGCCGACGATCTTCCCGAAGGTGGTCACGTCGGGCGTGACGCCGAACGTTCCCTGGGCACACTGGAGACCGCCGACACGAAAGCCCGTGATGACCTCGTCGAACACCAGCAGCGCGCCGTGTTCGTCGGTCAACTCGCGGAGGAGTTCGAGATAGCCATCCACCGGGTGGACGATACCGCAGTTGCCCAGAATCGGCTCGGTCAGCACCGCCGCGATATCGTCCCCGTGCTCCTCGAAGACCGCCCGGGCGGCGGCCTCGTCGTTGAACGGGACCGTCAGCGTGTGCTCGGCGAACGACGAGGGGATGCCGGGGCTGGACGGCCGGGTGTCGGTGCCCTCGCCCTCCACGAGCGTCGACTCCTGTGCGCCGTGGTAGCCGCCCTGCATCACGACAATCTTCTCGCGTCCGGTGTAGCCACGGGCGAGACGGACCGCCGAAACCGTCGCCTCGGTGCCGCTGTTGACAAACCGGACCATCTCCACACTCGGGACGTGCCGGGCGACGAACTCGGCGAGCTCCACCTCGACCTCGGTCGGTGCACCGTACATCGGACCGGCGCTCGCGTGCCGCTGGACCGCCGCCTGCACCTGCTCGGGGAGGTCGTGACCGAGCAACAGCGGACCGTACCCCATCACGAAATCCAGATACCGGTTGCCGTCGGCGTCGATGACGTGCCCACCATCGCCGCGCTCGACGAAGAACGGGTACGGGCGAATCGCTGCCCGCACCGACGAGTTCACCCCGCCAGGCAACACAGAGAGGGCCCTGTCGTACAGTGTCCGGGACTCTTCGCCGACCATGTCTAATTTTTTCGAGTGCTCGCGTTTGAAACTGACGCGTCGAACCCCGCGAGTCCTCGTCTGCCGTCCGGTCGACCTGGAGAGACAGCGGGGGCACGGGAGCCAAGGCGGGGCGGCGCATCCACGAGACGGGTCCGATAGCAAGGTTCCTTACCTCGGCAACCCAACCGGCGGGTATGCCAGACAGACGCGACCCGCCACCGACCGAGGAGGGCTGGTACGCACTGCACGACTTCCGGACCATCGACTGGGACGCCTGGCGTGACGCACCGGTTCGTACCCGCGAGCGCGCCCTCTCGGAGGCAGTCGACCATCTGGAGGCCCGACTGGCTGTGAACGACGCCGACGAGGGGGCGTCGGCGCTGTACTCGGTACTGGGCCACGACGCCGACCTGCTCCTGATTCATCTGCGACCGACGACCGCCCACATCGACGCGCTTCAGCGCCAGTTCGAGCGCACGGCCTTTGCCGAGTTCACCGAGCGGACCCAGTCGTTTGTCTCGGTCACGGAGGCCTCGGGCTACTCCGAGCGCGCCCGCGAGTACTTCGAGGGCGACGGCGAGAGCGACTCGGGGCTCGCGAACTACATCCACACCCGACTCGAACCCTCGATACCGGACGCGACACACGTCTCGTTTTACCCGATGGACAAGCGCCGCCAGCCCGAACAGAACTGGTACGACCTGCCCTTCGAGGAACGCGCCGAGCACATGGCGGCCCACGGCGACATCGGTCGTGACTACGGCGGCCGTGTCGTCCAGATGATAACCGGCGCAATCGCGCTGGACGACTGGGAGTGGGGGGTGACGCTGTGGGGTGACGACCTCACCGACATGAAGGACCTGCTCTACGAGATGCGGTTCGACCCCTCGACATCGAAGTTCGCCGAGTTCGGTTCCTTCTACGTCGGTCGCCGGTTCGCGCCGGCCGACCTGCCCGCACTGCTCGCGGGCGAGGTGGTGCCGGCGGACGGCGAGTCGGCACCCGACATCGACCGTGCGGTCACCCCGGCCGACGTGGACCCGGGTGCGACTGCCGAGCCAGCGGGCGACGCCGGTCGGGCGGTCGAAGCAGACACCGACGCAGGTGATGCCGGCACCACAGCCGGCACAGACGCGGGTGGTGCCGACACGGCAGTCGGCATCGACGCAGGTGATGCCGGCACCACAGCCGGCACCGACGCAGGTGATGCCGACACAGCAGTCGGCAGCGACACAGGTGCTGCCGGCACTACAGCCGGCAGCGACGCAGGTGGTGCCGACACGGCAGTCGGCACCGACGCAGGTGATGCCGGCACCACAGCCGGCACCGACGCAGGTGATGCCGGCACCACAGCCGGCACAGACGAAGGTGATGCCGACACGGCAGTCGGCATCGACGCAGGTGATGCCGACACGGCAGTCGGCACAGACGCAGGTGGTGCCGGAATCGGCGGCGGAGACGCCGGCGGTGTCGCGCCAGCACCGGAGGTTTCGGGCGGGGTCGAGACCATCGAGGACGACGCGATGCCGGGTCGGTTAGCGACACTCGGGTTCCGCGAGGGCGAGGACTACGAGTCCGGCGCACACGGGTTGGTGGTTTACTCGACGGCCGACGCGAAGGGGCTGGCCGAGGAGGTCGACGGTCTGCGGGGCAACTTCGAGCACTACGACACGCACGTGACGACGACGGTGCGCGCGACGCAGGGACGCTCGGCGGTGGTGAGCATCTGGGAGACAGAGCGCGCCGCGGGTATCGCCGAGGGCTTTCTCACCGACCTCTCCGGGGTCTCCCGGAGTGTCTCCGGCCCGCTCGGCGAGGCCGAACCGGACGACGGCGGGGACGCGACCGACAGTCCAGACAGCGAAGGTCACACCGCGGGCACCTCGCCGGACATACGCGAGGCGCTCGCGGACCTGGACATCTACGCCGGCCAGCCACACGGCGAGGACATCTACGCGCTGGTGCTGTACTCGACAGCCGACCTCGGCCGACTCCGCGAGGCGGCGGGTGACCTGGCCGACGGGTTCGACCGGTACGACACCCACGGGGGAACCGCCGTCTACGACGACGGCGACAGCGACCGGGCGGCGGTGGTCAGCCTCTGGGACACGCAGGACGCCGCGAACACCGCGAGCGAACACCTCACCGACCTGCCGGGTGTCGTCGGGTGGGCCGACGAGGGTGACGGGTTCAGCACGATGGGGATGTTCTACACCGTCGAACCGACCCACCGCGAGGAGTTCGTCGAAACCTTCGCCGAGGTGGGCGAACTGCTCGACGGGATGGACGGCCACCGCGAGACGTCGCTGCTCGTGAACGCCGACGACGAGAACGACATGTTCATCGCCAGTCGCTGGGACGAGCGCGACGACGCGATGGACTTCTTCGGCTCCGACGCCTTTGCCGATGTCGTCGACTGGGGCCGCGAGGTGCTCGCCGACCGGCCGCGACACGTCTTTCTCGCCTGAGCGGCGGACTCCGTCTCCGTACGCGCCGAACAGCAGATTTTTAGGCAAGACTAAAAACCCTGGAGCGACCACCGTGAGGTATGAGCGACGCGGCAGGGTCCGGCAGCTCACACGGGCGTCGGGCAGCAGTGACGCTTCTCGGGACGGCACTGTTGCTCGTCGGCGGCGGCGTCCTCGCGGCGAGAACTGTCGACCTGGGGCGGGTCGTCGGGGCGGCCCGGACGGCAGACCCGGGGTTGCTCGCGGTGGCCGTGGCGGGGTACCTGCTCTCGTGGCCGCTCCGGGGACGGCGGTACGGCGACGTGCTCGCCGCGATGGGCCACCGGTGCGGGACGGGGTTTCTCACCGCAGCGGTGTTCGTGAGTCAGGCGACCAACCTCGTCGTGCCGGCACGGGCCGGTGACGGCGTCCGCGCGTACCTGCTCAACACGCGCCGCGAGGTGTCGTACCCGACGGGGGCGGCCTCGCTGGCCGTCGAGCGCCTGTTCGACCTGCTGGCGCTGGCGGTGGTCGGTGCCGTTGCGCTCGCCTGTGTCCTGCCCGGCACCCGGGGGACGGCGCTGACAGCGAGCGGGTGGGTCCTCGCGGCCGGTGCGGTGGCGCTCGCGGGCCTGCTCGCGGCGACTGTCACGGTCGTGCTCGCGCAGAGCGACCGGCGGCCGGGTTCCTGGTTGCGGGCGCGAACTGACCGCCCCCGGGTCCGGGCGGCCGTTGACGCCGCCGTCCGGTTCGGTGCCGATGTGCGCGTGGTCGCAACCGACGCCGGTGCGCTGGCGCGGGTCGGTCTCGGGAGTCTCGCAGTCTGGGCCATCGACGCGCTCACCGCGGTGCTGGTGCTCGCGGCACTCGACGACACCCTCGCCGCACCCGGACTGGTCGCCGTCGGGACACTCGCCGTCACCGCCGGCAACCTGGCGAAGGTCCTCCCGCTCTCGCAGGGTGGGGTCGGCCTGTACGAGGCGGCCTTTGCCGCGCTCGTGGTCGCCGTCTCACCCGTCGCGGGCGCAACGGCGCTGGCGGCGGCCATCCTCGACCACGCCCTGAAGAACCTCGTCACGCTCGCCGGCGGTGCTGTCGCCGCGCTCCTCCTGAACGTCTCGCCGGCGACTGTCCGCGAGGGGAGACGGGCGAACCCCGAAGCGTGAGATTTTTAGGTCGACCTAAAGTACGTGGGGGCATGACCGGCACGGCCGAGCCCGATATCTGTGTCGTCGTCCCGACGATACGGGAGTACGAGTGTGTGCGCGCCTACGTCAAGAACGCCCGCGAGCACGGGTTCGACACCGACCGGCTCGCGTTCGTGCTCGTGACCGAGGATTTCTGCGAGACAGGGCAGATGCGGGCGATGCTGTCGGAGCTGGGTGTCGCCGGCGAGGTGTTCGACGGGTCGCGCCGGGCGTCGTGGTACGCCGACCAGGGTATCGAGGGGTACAGCCACGTCGTGCCGGCGGCCAGTCACGCCGAGACGAGTTTCGGACTGCTGTACATGTGGGCCAACCCCCGCTTCGAGTACGGCGTCTTTCTCGACGACGACACCCTGCCGCTGTCGGGTGACTTTTTCGGTCGACACCTGTCGAATCTCGCACACGAGGGACCGGTCGAGTCCGTCGCCTCCGACGAGCGGTGGGTGAACGTGCTGTACCAGGCGGCCGACGAACACGGCCTGTACCCGCGGGGCTACCCGTACTCGGCGATGGACGAGATGGTCAGGACCGACACGGTGCAGCTCGACCGCGGCGATGTGGTCGCCTCGCAGGGTCTGTGGACGAACGTGCCGGACCTGGACGCGGTGCGCATCCTGATGGACGGCGACCTGCAGGGGCAGGCCCAGACCCGCACCGAGGCCGACCAGTTCGAGCGGGACTTTGTCGCCGCGCCGGGCAACTACCTCACCGTCTGCTCGATGAACCTCGCCTTCCGGCGGGAGGTCATTCCGGCGTTCTACCAGTTGCCGATGGACGACAACGAGTGGGCTGTCGGCCGGTTCGACGATATCTGGAGCGGTGTCTTTCTCAAGCGGGCCTGTGACGTGCTCGGGACACAGATCTACACCGGCCGGCCGCTCTGTGAGCACAACAAGGCCCCGCGGTCGACGTTCGACGACCTCCACAACGAGGCCGCGGGACTGGAACTCAACGAGCACATCTGGCGACTGGTCGACGACGCCGGGGGTGGTGCCGACAGTTACACCGGGGTCTACCGCGCGATGGCCGACGCGCTGCTCGCGGCCGACGCCGACGCGTACCGCAACGGCGCGTTTCTCCACCACGTCGGCGAGTATATGCACGACTGGCTCGACTGTCTCGCCGAACTCGAACGCGCACCCGCCGTGGCCGACGACTGAACCGACAGATATAACTTTGTTTTAGGCGAGCCTAAAAACATGAGCAACAACACAGACCACGAGGCACGGAGCGGTCACCGGAGGCGGGCAGTACTGGCAGGGGCGGCGGCAGTAGGCACCGCGGGGCTGGCAGGCTGTACCGGGCTGCTGAGCGACGACCCGGAGCCCGGGCTCATCGGGTCGGGCCGGGCCGGTCGGCCGGAGCCCGGCGGGACCGCCATCGCGGAGTTACCGGACCTGCGCGGCGGGTTGACGGTGTACTCGGGGCGCAACCAGTTTCTCGTCGGCACGGTGATGGAGCACCTGAACGGCATCTACGACGATTTCGACCCCGACGTCCGCTACGCCGGGTCCACCGAGCACGTGAACACGATACTGACCGAGGGGTCGGGCACACCGGCGGACGTGTTCTTCTCGGTCAACGCCGGGTCGCTGGGCGTGCTGGCCGACGAGGGTCGCACCCGGCCACTGTCCGACACCGTGCTCGACACGGTCCGCGAGGAGTTCCGGACCGACGACTGGGTCGGCACCTCCGGTCGGGCGCGCACGATACCGTACAACACCGATGTGTACGACGAGAGTGAGATTCCATCCGACATCCTCGCGTTCGAGGAGTTCGATGGACAGCTCGGCTGGGCACCCGCCTACGGTTCCTGTCAGGCGTTCGTCACCGCGCTGCGCATCCTGGAGGGCGACGAGCGGGCCGCGGAGTGGGTCGAGACTGTCGTCGACAACGGCATCGAGGCGTACAACGACGAGTTCGCCGTCTCGCAGGCGGTCGCGGACGGCACGCTCGACGCAGGTTTTGCGAACCACTACTACATCCAGCGCGTACTCGACGGGAGCCCGGACGCCCCACTCGACACCGCGTTCACTGACGGTGACGCCGGGGCCGTGTTCAACGTCGCGGGCGCAGCGGTGATCGACCAGACCGACGACCCGGACCTGGCGGAGAACTTCCTCCGGCACCTGCTCTCGGCGGAGGTCCAGGAGTACTTTGCCGTCGAGACCTTCGAGTACCCCGTCATCGACGAGGTCGACCCCGTCGGGGAGCTCCCGACCACCGACGAACTCGCCCTGCCCGATATCGACCTCGCAGCGCTGTCGGACCTCGAGGCGACGGTGGACCTGATGCGCGACGCCGGCGCAGAGCTGTAGCTTGTGACCCCCGATAGCCGACTCCGAACCGTGTTCGGCGCAGTTCGCGACCGGGCGTCGCGGTACTGGCGTCGACTGCACCCGTCGACACACCCGCCAGAGCGCCTGCTGGCCGGGGTGCTCGCGCTGGTCGCCGGCGCGGGGGTCGTGCTGGTCGCCGGCGAACTGTTCCCGTACCACTCCTCGAACCACGACGAGGGGGTGTACCTCCAGCAGGCTGCGATGTTGCTCGACGGCCAGTTCCAGCTGTTCCCGGGTGAACTCGGGGACGCCGTCAGGCCGTGGTTCTTTGTCGAATCGGGTGACAGCCTGTACCCGAAGTACCAGCCGCTCCCCGCAGGGCTGTACGCGGCGGCGATGGCGCTGTTCGGTGAACCCCGGGTGGCACTCGGGGCCGTCACCGCCGGGAACGTCACACTCGTGTACGCGCTGGGCGCGATGGCGTTCGACCGCCGGGTCGGCCTGCTCGCGGCCGCCGGGTTCGCAACCGCCCCGATGACCGTCGTGACCTCGTCTGTCTTCCTCCCGTACGCGCCAACGACACTCTGCAATCTCGCCTTTGCCGTCGCGTACCTGCACGCGTACCGCACCGGACGGACCGCGAGCGCGCTTCTCGCGGGCGCGGCAATCGGTGTCGCCTTCTTTATGCGGCCGTACACCGCGGTGCTGTTCGCGGTACCCTTTCTGGGGCACGCCGCCTGGGAACTGGGGACGACACTCCGCGAGCGAGCAGGCGGGACCGACGGGCGTCTCCGTCTCGCACCCGTACTCCGCCGACAGGGGGCGACCGCGGTTGTCGGGTTCGTTTCTGTTGCGCTCGTGCTCGCGTACAACGCTGCCGTCACCGGGTCGGCGCTGACCTTCCCCTACGAGGCCTTTGCCCCCCGCGACGGGCCGGGCCTGGGCCGTCGCCGCATCCTCGGACACGAGGTGGACTACACCCTGCCGGTCGCGCTCCGGGCGAACGCCGAGGTGCTCTGGTACCTGCTGACCCGGTGGGGTCCCGTCGGCGGGGTCGGGACCGCCCTCGCCGCGGTCGGACTCGCCGCGAGTACCCGCCTCCGGCGGTCGCTCCCGGTCGCGAACTGGGGGTCGGGCGGGACCGCCCGCCTGCTGCTCGCGGGCCTGTTTCTCAGCGTCCCCGCCGGAAACCTCCTGTTCTGGGGGAACTACAACATCCTCGGCACGCCGGGCGACCCGACAGACGGGTTCGTCGGGCAGTTCGGCCCGTTCTACCACTTCGACCTGCTCGCCCCGCTCGCGGTGTTCGGTGCCGCGGGCGCGCTCGTGCTCTGGCGCGGGGCGACAACCGGTCGGCCGGGCGAACGACTCCCGGACGGCTGGGCGAGGGTCGCACTCGCGGCCGTGCTCGTCTGTGGACTGGTCGCGGGGAGTGGCGCGCTGGCCGCCGGTCCGGTCGAGCGAAACGCCGCCCACACGGCCACCTACGAGGACGCCTACGACCCCATCGAGAGTCAGGCGTTCGAGAACGCGGTGGTCTTTCTGCCGACGCCGTACGGCGACTGGCTCAACCACCCCTTCCAGTACCTCCGCAACGAACCGGGGTTCGACGGCGACGCCGTCTACGTGCTGGACCGCGACCCGGCGGGGGACTTCGCCGTCGTCGACGCCTACCCGGACCGGCGCTACTACCGCTACACCTACCGCGGCGAGTGGACACCGGACCCCGAGGAGCGCGAAATCGAGCCACGCCTCGTCGGGACCGACATCCGGGCGGGCGCTCGACTCGACGGCGAGGCGACCGTCGGCGTCCCGGACGGCGTGACCGGCGCACGGGTCCGTATCGAAACCGGTGCCGAGGCTGCCACATACCACGTCACCGACCCCGGCGAGGCGGTCGAGGTCTCGTGGCGCGTCGATGCCGACGAGGCGCGCGTCACGGCCGTCGACGGGGCGCCGGTCGACGCGGGTGTCCGGACCGACCCGGTCGACGAGGTGGTCCTGCTGGTGCGACTGGTCCAGCCCGACGGCGGGACGCTGACCTACCGCCAGGAGACGGCCGTCCGGTCGACGGACGGCGGCGTCGAGGCGCTCTGGCCGCCCGAGCGGACCGTCTGCCCGCTCGTCGACGACTGCGGCCGCGAGGGAACCTACCTCCCCGACACGCCCCCGGGGTTCGAAGGTGTCTCCTTCGAGACACGACTCCAGGACTCGACCGGCGACCCGCGGGAGGACCCGGGTAGTTGACGCAGGCGGGAGTCACCGCGGCTCACCGCCCGTACTCGCGACCGACCGGGGTCGACGGACCCAGGTCGGCAGACTCACCGGAGTCGCTCTGCCAGGCCGACACGGAGGATGGATTTCGCGATCGCCGCCCCGCCCGCGAGCGGGTCGAGTTTCGTCTCGCCGGCCCGCTCGCGGTAACTGATCGGCTGTTCGCGCACGTCGTACCCTCGCATCGTCGGCCGCATCAGGAGTTCGGCGGAGAGACCAGTGTTCTCGGTCCACGCTATCTCTTCGATTACCTCGCGTCTGTACGCGCGCATACCCGTCGTTGTATCGTGGACACGGGTCCCCATCAGGACACTCGCGACAGCCGCGAACAGGTGGTTGCCGAGTCTGTTCAGCGCCGGCATCGCCCCGGCACCGTGGTACAGGCGGTCGCCGCTGACCACGTCGTACCCCTCGTTTATCAGGTCCAGAAACTCCGGCAGTTGCTCCATCGGGTAGGTGTCGTCGCAGTCGGTGGTAACGACGACCGGCCGGTCCGGCGCGAGCAGGGCCGCCCGCACCGCCACCCCGTAGCCCTGTGGCTCCTGCTCGATGACACGCGCACCCTGCTCGCGGGCAATCTCGGGTGTCCGGTCTGTCGAACCGTCGACACAGACCACCTCGGCCCGCCCGTCTGTCACCCGCTCGATATCGGTCAGTACCGTCCCGATAGCTTCCGCCTCGTTGTAGGTGCCCATCACGACGCTCACGTCCGCAAAGGTGAACGGTCCGTCACCCGCGCCCGTCTCGTCGCTCCCGACACCGGTCGACACCTGACCGTCACCCGCCTCCCGACTGACACCCTCGCCTGCTGTCTCCTCGCCCGCCCCGTCGGCCTGCTCTGCCCCGGAGCGGTCTCTCGTCTGACTCATACCCGGGTGTTCCGTCCGCCGACAGATAAGTTTTTAGGTCGACCTAAAGACGGTCGATGCGCGACGGGCCTACCGCCGGCCGTCGAGGTGTCGTGGACTCACAGCGCGTCGTCGACGGCGTCGGCGGTCCGGAGCGAAAGCGCGGCGATGGTCAGCGTGGGGTTCACCGCGCCGCCGGTGGGAAAGACGCTGCTGGAGGCAACCCAGCAGTTCTCCAGGTCGTGTGTCCGGCAGGAGGGGTCGACGACGCTCTCCGCGGGGTCGGTTCCCATCCGCGTCGTGCCCATGTGGTGGTACGCGGGACCGGTCTCGTCCGGGCCGACCGTCCACGTTATCTCCGCGCCGAGTTCGGTCAGTATCTCCCGCTGTATCTCGTTGACCCGCTCGATTGTCTCCAGCGCCCGGTCGTCGACCGTCCAGTGGACGTCCGGAACGGGGTTGCCGTGGTCGTCGGTCTGCCCGCGGTCGAGTCCGACGTAGCTGTCCTCGCGGGGCAGTTGCTCGACCAGTGCGCCGACGGCGACGTGGTTGCCGTAGTCCGAGCGAAGCGAGTCGAGCAGGTCGTCGCCCCACTCGTCGCCGGACAGCGCCATCCCCACCGGCGAGGGACCGGCGTAGTT
>CAYZGA010000075.1:0-12140 GCA_964477945.1 uncultured Halobacteriales archaeon | reverse complement strand
CGCGAAGATCGACCGCGTCATCGACCCCGATATGACGCTGTTCGTCGACGAGGCCGTCGCCGGCCAGGACGCCGTCAACCGCGCCCGCGAGTTCGACGACGCCGCGACCGTCGACGGGACTGTGCTAACAAAGGCCGACGCCGACACACAGGGCGGTGCGGCCATCTCCATCGCGCACGTCACCGGCAAGCCGATTCTCTTTCTGGGGACCGGACAGGACTACGACGACATCGAACCGTTCGAGCCCGAGCGCATCGTCGACTCACTTCTCGGCGAGTAACACGACCAAGTCGCTCTCGGGGCGGTTTCGGGAACAACAGGGGCCATTCCCTGGGCAGTTTCACGAGTAGTAAAAACCAATCTTATGTGACCCACAGCCGAACATAGCACACGACTGGCAGAGCCACCGGCACACGGGCAGTAGTCAGGAACAGATCATGAAAGACAAAGTGATGATAGTCGACGACGACCCGGACCTCCTCCCGTTACTCGAGTACACATTCGAGGACAGTGGGTTCGACGTGACCACGTTCGACGCGGGCAGACCCGCGGTGGAGTGCCTGACAGAGGGGGGACGACCGGACTGTATCGTGCTCGATATGATGATGCCCGGTGTCGACGGGCTGGACGTGCTCGAACGGCGGGCAGAACACGAGGAACTCGCGGAGATTCCGGTCGTCATGCTGACCGGGATGGACAGAGACGAGAGTATCGAGAAGGCGTTCGACCGGGGGGCCGACGACTACTTGACGAAACCGTTCAGCCCGGCAGACCTTGTCGCACGGGTTCGGGAACTGCTGGAGTAGGACACCTCGGGTGAGGCGTCACACCGAACCGGCGAGCGAGCCACCTGGATCTTGACCACACCAGTCGGAGCCGACAGTCCGAAACGTATTTGAACTCTACCGGATTACATTTTCGTGCGTGTCCGGGCTGGGGTAATGGTATCCTTTGGGCCTGTGGCGCCCAAGACGCGGGTTCGATTCCCGCGCCCGGACTGTCCCGAACCTCCCCTGAACCAGCCGCACCCGGTCGTCTCTCCCTGTCAGGTTCACTCACACAACGAAACGGCTTTGCGGACCGGTGTGAAACAGCATACCGATGGCCCCGCTGATTGTCGACGTGCTGGTAATCGTGATTACCACGGGCGCAATCTGGGTCGGGAGCGGGTGGCTAGAGGGGTCCGCCGAGAGCCTCTCGGGGTACTACGGGTTGCCGCCGGTCGTCCAGGGGTCGATTGTCACCGCTGTCGGGTCGAGTTTTCCCGAGCTGGCGACAGTGGTGTTCTCGGCGGTGTTCGCCGGGTCACTCGAACTCGGTGTCGGTGCGATTGTCGGGTCGGCAATCTTCAACGTACTTGTCATCCCCGCGCTGGCCGGTATCACCACCGACCAGGATATCGAGGCGAACCGGACACTCGTCTACAAGGAGGCACAGTTCTACATGCTCGCGGTGTCGGTGCTCATAATTGTGTTCGCGATGGCAGTGATCTACTACCCGAGCGACGAGGGACCGCTCACCGGTGAGATAACGCGACCGCTGGCGGCGATGCCGATTGCGCTGTACGGGCTCTACATCTTCACACAGTACCTGGACACCGCCGACTACGAGGCAGACGGCGAGGAGACGGAGATAGCCGTACTCCGGCAGTGGGGGTTGTTACTGGCAGGACTGGTCGTTATTCTGGTGGCCGTGGAGCGACTCGTCCACTCGATCGATGTCATCGGGACGGAGTTCGGGGTGCCGGGGTTCGTGATGGGCGTGACGATAGCCGCCGGCGCGACGAGTCTGCCCGACGCCCTCGTCAGTGTCCGTGCCGCCCGCGAGGGTCGTGGGGTGGCTTCGGTCGCGAACGTCCTCGGCTCGAACACGTTCGACCTGCTCGTCGCCATCCCGGTGGGTGTGTTCATCGTCGGCGCAACATCCATCGACTTCGCAATGGCACTCCCGATGTTCGGCGCGCTGACGTTTGTGACCGTACTGCTGTTCACGGTGTTGCGGACCGGGTTGGCGCTGTCGGACGCCGAATCGTACCTGCTGATGCTGACCTACATCGTCTTTGTCGGGTGGGTTGTTCTCGAAACCGTCAGCGACGTGGTCAACCTGCTCCCGAACGGGTAGGACCACCACCTGAGACGGGAGTCAAATCGTGGCGGTGAGCGCTGTTGGAGGTGCCGACGGTCCGTCGGTCGGGCACTCGAACCGCTCCGGGGTCGGGCGCTACAGTCGTTCCTCGGACGGTTCGAGCGCGCCACCGATTCGCTCTCCGGCCCGTTCCTCGAGTTTGAACCGTTGAACTTTCTGGGTCGCGCTCCGGGGGAGTTCGTCAACAAAGAACACCCGTCGCGGGTGCGCGTAACTCGCGACGTGCTGGAGTGAGAACGTCCGGAGGTCGTCCTCGGTGATGTCGGCCCCCTCCTCGGGTACGGCAAAGGCGACCGGTGCCTCGCCTTTGACCTCGTGGGGGGCGGCGACAACGGCGGCCTCGGCCACGTCGGGGTGTTCGTAGAGGGCATCCTCGACCTCGGCGGGGTAGATGTTGTTGCCGCCGGAGAGGATCATGTCGTCGGCGCGGTCGACAATCCAGAAGTATCCGTCCGCGTCGACGCGGGCGATGTCCTCGGTGTAGAACCAGCCCTCGTCGTCGAACACGGCGTCACTTTTCTCCGGCCTGCCGTAGTAGCCCTCGAACACCGGGTCACCACGGATTGCGAGTTCACCCGTGACCTGTTCCTCGTCGTCGAAGTCGGTTGCCTCGTCGGGGAGCGGCTGGATGTCGTCGGGGCTAACCTTCGTCTCGCGGGTCTCCGGGTCGACCACCTTCAGTTCGAGACCTGGTACCGGCGGGCCGACACAGCCCGCGGCCTTGCGGACCCCGGCCACCGGTTCGATGGTGCCCGCGGGGGCCGTCTCGGTCATCCCCCAGCCCTCGATCATCACGACACCCCACTCCTGCTGGATAGTCCGGCGGACCTCCTCGGCGAGGGGTGCGGCGGCACAGACAACGTACTCCAGCGATGAGAGATCGTACTGGTCGGGGTCTTCCCGCCAGGCACGGAACATCTGCGTGTAGAGGGCAGGCACACCCGCGAACACCTCGGCGTCGTGCTGGTCGATGGCCCGCAACAGCGCGCCGGCCTCGGGGCGGGGTTGCAGGTCCAGGTGGGCACCGCGCATCAGGAACGAACTCATCAGCGCGTTCAGCGCGTAGATATGAAACAGCGGGAGTACGAGCACCAGCGAATAGTCCGACTCGATACCCAGACCGCTCTTGTCGTACCCCTCGACTGCTGACAGCAGGTTGCGGTGCGAGAGCATCACGCCCTTTGGCTTGCCGGTCGTCCCCGAGGTGTACGGCTGGGCGGCGATATCGTCGAACTCGCGCTCGACGATATCGAACTCGGTCGGTTGGTCGCTGGTCAGGTGCGAGTAGTTCTCGACGCCGCGTTCGGGGTCGCTCCGGCCGGGCATCAGGAGCGTCTCGACACCGGCCTGCTCCGCGAGGTCTACCGGCCACGCGATGCCGGGTTCGTCCTCCGGGATGTACGCCGAACTTATCATTATGTCGACGTTGGCGTCGTCGAGCACGTAGGTCAGTGTGTCGGGGTCCATCCGGAGGTTTAGCGGCACCGCGATAGCCCCCGTCTTGATGATACCGTAGTAGGCCACCGGAAAGAGCGGTTCGTTCGGGATGTAGATGCCGACCCGGTCACCGGGTTCGACGCCGCGCTCGACGAGCGCGTTCGCCAGCTGGTTCGCCCCCCGCTCAACCTCGGTGAACGACCGCTCAGCCCCCATGAAAGTGAGTGCAGTTCTGTCCCTGTACCGGTCCGCTGCCATCGTTGGAATCTGTCCGACGTTGCGCAGGGGTTTCCCGTGATGATACTCCATACCGGTATGTATTGTATACCGTGATATAAAGACTTCCACGGGTACACCGACCCGGGTACCGGGTTGTCCCCTCGAACAGACCGACGGTCACCGCACCCGCCAGCACGCGCCGGGCCGCTGCTGGGGGCACGGACGGTGCGGGACGCGTCGGTCGGCAGTCTTAGGTAGGATGGCGTCCCAGAGATGGGTATGGACCCGAACCTCTCGCTGCTTGACGACCACCTGGACAGACTGGACGTCGACGGCTACGTTATCGAGGCCGACTCGGACACGGCAGACCAGTACTACCTCTCGGGGTTCGACGCCCCGGACCCGTTCGTGACGCTGTACGACGGGGCGGTGCACCTGCTGTTCGGCCGCAGTCTGGAGTACGGGCGCGCCGTACGTGAGGCACGCGCCGAGACTGTCGAGCGCGGGTCGGACTACGACTACGAGCACCACGTCGAGGAGTCCGGCCCACACGAGGGCTGGAGTCGCACGCTCGCGGCCTTTCTTGCCGAGTACGACGTCGAGTCCGTGGCGACACCCCCGCGATTCCCGCTCCGGACGGCGGACGGTCTCCGGGCACAGGACGTCTCGGTGCGACCGGACAGAGAGGGCATCGTCACGGAGATACGCGCAGCAAAGACCGACGAGGAGATAGCGCACATCCGCCGGGCACAGCGGGCGAACGAGGCGGCGATGGAGCGCGCAGAGACGCTGCTGGCGGCGGCCACCGTCGAGGACGGCCAACTGTACCACGAGGGTGACCCGCTGACGAGCGAGCGCGTAAAGGAGGGGATCGAGGTGACACTCCTGCGCCATGGCTGTGCGCTCGACGAGACAATCGTCGCCTGCGGGAGCGATGCCGCCGACCCACACAACCGCGGCAGCGGCCCGCTGGCGGCCGGCGAACCGATCATCGTCGACATCTTCCCGCGGGACAAGTCGACCCGCTACCACGCCGACATGACCCGCACCTTCTGCCGGGGTGACCCCGACGAGACCGTCCGGGAGTGGTACGACCTGACCGCCGAGGCCAAACAGGCCGCCCTCGACACGCTGGAACCCGGGGTGACCGGCGAGGCGGTCCACGCCGCCGTCTGCGATGTCTACGAGGACGCCGGCCTGTCGACCCTGCGGGCAGACCCCACCGCCGAGACGGGGTTCATCCACAGCACCGGTCACGGTGTCGGTCTCGATGTCCACGAACTCCCCCGTGTCTCCGAGAACGCCGGCGAACTCGAACCCGGCCACGTCGTCACCATCGAACCCGGTCTCTACGACCCCGAGGTAGGAGGGATTCGTATCGAGGACATCGTCGTCGTCACCGAGGACGGCTACGAGAACCTCACCGAGTACGAGGAGTCACTCGCCGTGTAGTGTCCACACGACCCGGCCGCCGGGGCAGCGCTACAGCACAGTCGGTGTCGCCAGGCACAGCGCGGTCGGTGGCTCGGAGAACAGGCCGCCCGCTCAGTTGCGTTGTTCGGCAGGGTCGACGAGCCGGTACCGGTACGGTTCGTCCCGGACAACCTCGATCTCGCCCGTATCGGCTCGCCGGCCGAGCACTGTCGCGACCCGGTGGGGACTGCCGAACGCCCCGCCGTGTTCCTCGAGCAACCGAAGAATCTCCCGCGCGGTCAGCCCCTCGTCGGGGTTGTGTAACAGTTACAGAAACTAGTATGAATGGGTAGCATTTGGGAACTATTCTAATGCATATTTTTATAAGTGAATAGGCAGTACAAGGGGATGGGCCGATGAAACGGACGACCACAGAAAGCGATAGTGCGAAACCTGCCGCCTATATGGCGGCGGGTAACCACGCCAACTTTCCAGGCCGCCGTTTTCTCGGCCTGACTGGGAAGCGACACCGTTCTGTTGGCGTTCAGTCCACGGCTCAACTGGAACAGGCACGAAGCCGTCAGACCCGACTGACTCAGCACCGTTCCGGGCCGCTCACCGTGAAGCACGGCGAGTCAGACGTGGGTGGACTGCATCAAAACACTGGTAGTAACACGGCCAGCGGTCGGCCAGACGTAGCACGAAACGCACAGTCATCGTGTCACTGTGGCCGGTTCACCCCGGTTGCTACTGAATACTACTGAAAATCAGAACGGTCGGCCTCCTCCAGTACTCACCACCACGAGCGGGCATAGCTGTTGCCATGTTCTCCACGAGAATCAAACGTCGTCAGACCACCGTCAGACGCGCCAGTGCGACCGATTCGGCGTCGTCGACCCTATCGGCGGGTCCGACAGAGCGGCGAACCGGCGGTTGGTATCCATCGCGGCTGTGCCGGTGGTGTCGAACCTTTGATGTGGCGGCCCGACCGACAGTTGTACATGACCACCTTCGACGCCGGTGACCTCACACTGGAGCGTGTCCGCGAGTACGTCTGGGAGTTGCCACAGGAGGGAGCGATGCGCGTTCCCGGGCGCGTGCTCGCCAGCGAGCGCCTGCTGGAGGAGATTACCGACGACAAGAGTCTCCAGCAACTGAGAGACACCACCCACCTGCCCGGCATCCAGACGTACGCCCTCGCCATGCCCGACGCCCACCAGGGCTACGGGTTCCCCGTCGGCGGTGTCGCCGGTGTCGACGCCGAGAACGGCTGTATCAGCCCGGGAGCAATCGGATACGACATCAACTGCGTTCCGGGGGCAACCGGAATCCGCCTGCAGTTCGGGCGACGACGGGAGATTGCAGACCTCGTGGACGAGTTCGAGACCGAACAGGCGGTCGTCACAACCGACAACGGGCAGACAGCATCGCCGATCCAGTTACTGACCGAGCGCGAGAACCAGACGGTCTACAAACTCGAAACCGAGACCGGAGACACCATCGAGGCGACAGCCGACCATCCGTTTCTGACACCCGACGGGATGGTCGAACTCGCCGAGATAGAGGCCGGCGAGACGGTCTATCTCAGCCCGTTTCGCGGTGTCGACGACGAACCGGTCGAGGAGTTTACCGTACTGACAGAGGCGGATTTCGCCGACGAGAACCACCAGATACGGCGGGTACTGAACGAACGTGACCTGTTGCCACTCGAATCGACCGACGAGACGTTCCAGCATCTGCTCAAACTCGTCGGCTACCACAGCGGCGACGGTGCGTTCACGAACGCTGGTCTCACGTCGTTCTACGGGGACCCGGAGGATCTCGAAGCAATCGGGCGGGACATCGAGCGTGTCGGATTCACAGCGTCACCGATTTACTCGCGTGAGCGGTCACACGAGATCGACGGGCCGAGTTTCGAGGCGACAGAACACCAGATTCGGTCTTCCTCGCGGGCGTTCCAACTCGTACTGCAGAAACTCGGCGCACCGGTCGGAACGAAGGTCGAATCCGGGTTCACCACACCGTGGTATTTCGACCGACTCGCCGACTGGCAGAGACGGCTGTACCTCTCGGCGTACTTCGGAGCCGAGATGAACGCCCCGTCCGCACAGCACGACACGACTCTCTACTGTCCGAAAATCTCACAGACCCGCACTGCAGGGACTGCCGACGCCGGAGCAGCGTTCATGCAGAACGTCGCGACTGCGCTCGACGCACTCGGTATCGAGACAAACAGTATCGAGCGGTTCGAGACCGACAGCAACAGCGAACACGAGACAGTCCGACTTCGTCTCGGTGTGAAAAACGACTCGGCGAATCTCGTCCAGTTCTACTCGACTGTCGGGTACACGTACAATCGGGAGAAACAGCGACTCGCCGCAAAGGCAGTGCAGTACCTGAAATCGAAAAAACGGGCAGTGGAGAGACGTACGCGTATCGCCGCGGAGGCAGAGGCACTCGCCGATGGCGGAACGTCGCCAGCAGAGATCAAAGAGCAGTTTGACGTGAACGAGCGGTTTATCGAGCGGAGTATCTGGGGCGACCGGGACGGCTCTCCCCGCCCGCCTGCCGACTTCCCCGGGTTCGAGGAGCACTGCGAGCGGGTCGACGTCGCGGAGAACCTGACTGTCGAGACGACCGTCTCGGAGGTCCGTGAGTCCAGGGTGACAACCGTCTACGATATCGGCGTCGAGCACGCCGCACACAACTTCCTCGCCGGTGGGTTCGTCGTCTCGAACTGTGGTGTCCGGATGCTGAAGACGAATCTCGAGTACGAGCAACTCCGCGGCCACGAGGAGGAACTCGTCGACGCGCTGTTCGCGAACGTTCCGACGGGACTGGGCGGTGGCGGTATCGTCGAGGGGGCACCGGTGGAGGAGATTCTGGAGCGGGGCGTCGAGTGGGCAGTCGAGGCGGGGCACGGTATCGAGTCGGACCTGGCACACTGCGAGGACGAGGGTGTCAGGCGGGACGCCGACCCGGGAGCGGTCTCGAAGAAGGCAAAGGACCGCGGGCGCAACCAGGTCGGCAGTCTCGGCAGCGGCAATCACTTTCTCGAGGTCCAGCGGGTCACGGACATCTACCGCGAGGATGTCGCCGGGGCCTACGGACTGGAACCCGACCAGGTGGTCGTGCTCATCCACTGCGGTTCGCGCGGACTGGGTCACCAGGTCTGTACGGACTACCTGCGCGATATCGAACAGACCCACCAGGGGTTGCTGAACCAGCTACCGACAAAGGAACTCGCAGCCGCGCCCGCGGGGTCGCACCTCGCGGAGGCGTACTACGGGGCGATGTGTGCAGCAATCAACTTCGCGTGGGTGAACCGACAGCTCATCATGCACCAGACCCGGCGCGTGTTCGAGCGGGTGTTCGGTCGGCCCTGGCAGGAGCTGGGGATGGAACTGCTGTACGACGTGGCCCACAACATCGGCAAGAAGGAGCGCCACGAGGTGGACGGCGAGCAGCGCGAGCTGTACGTCCACCGCAAGGGCGCAACGCGGGCGTTCCCGGCCGGTCGTCCGGAACTGCCGCCGGCCTACAGCGACGTCGGCCAGCCGGTCATCATCCCGGGCAGTATGGGCGCGGGGAGCTACATCCTGCGGGGTGGCGAGCAGTCGCTCGCGGAGACGTTCGGTTCGACCGCTCACGGTGCTGGCCGACTGATGTCCCGCACGCAGGCCAAACAGGAGTACTGGGGCGAGGACGTGGTCGACGACCTGCGCGAGCAGGACCGCATCTACGTCAGAGCCGAGAGCGGCGCGACAGTCGCCGAGGAGGCCCCCGGTGTCTACAAGAGCGTCGACGAGGTGGTCCGGGTCTCCGACGCGCTCGGCATCGGTGACCGGGTCGCCCGGACCTACCCGGTCTGTAATATAAAAGGATAGCAGATCGTCGGCCCGCCGCACCGGCAGGTTGCTCTAGTCTCGGCGAGGTTGCGCACGCGTCTGTCTGCGGCCACGGGCAGTCAATATGCTCCCCGAGTTGGTATCCCGACACGAGCGGGTCAGCGGTGGATCCTACCTGACGACAGTCACGGGAACGTTCGCACGGTCCACGACAGTCTTCGCGACACTCCCGACGACCCGTTCACGTTTCTCCGAGAGTCCACGGTGGCCAACGTAGATAGCGTCGGCCGCCGTCTCGGCGTACTCGACAACGGCGTCGGCGGGACGACCGGACAGCAGTTCCATCTCGACGGTCACGTCGGCGGTGCTGGTCGCGTGCTCTCTGGCGCGTTCGAGCGTCTGCCGGCCCTCCTCGAGCAGTTCCGCCTCGCTCGGCCGGACCAAGTCGCCGTCGACGAACTCCGCCTCCGGCGTGATGACGTGCGCGACGACGAGTGTCGCGTCGACTGCGGCTGCGTGTCTGGCAGCGTAGCTGACCGCCTCGTCGCTCACCGCCGAGCCGTCTGTCGCAACGAGATAGCGCATACAGGAAGTTAGCGCTGTGCAAAAAAAACGCTGTGACAGAATCGCGCCGATCTGCACTCGCGGACCCCCGAGACCGCCGGCCACGAGCAACGGGTCCCACGAGATTCCGGAGCGACAGACGTGTCGACGCGACTCCAGCACGGAACCAGCGAGACCGCGACACGGGTCAGAGCCCCTGACTCCGAATCTGCAGGCGGGGCAGTGGCTCAGGGTCGTCGTGCTCGGGTCGTGGAACGGTTGCAGGAGCTCTAAGAGATTAGAGTCTGCCGTGATGACGAGAATCGTTAGTGCCGGCCAGAGGGGTTGCAAGTACGGGTGTCGGATACCCCTGTGCGGTCGAGCCGAACATCCACACGCCTCCCCAGCCGATTCGCTCGCTCCGTCGGGTCGCTCGCTCATCCCTCGCACGGCGTCGGTTGCGCGGTCCTCGCTTCGCTCGGACACGCGAGCCAGCGCGCGCCACATCTCTTTGTCGAGTCCTGAAAGTTGTAGCGGTTGTAGCACCCACTAAGTTCTGTCGAACCAGTTGTCCCCGCGGTAGTTCACCGGGTCTCGAGAGCAACAGGCAGCACCAACGTTGACGTCGGCGGTTTCCTTCTCGGTGGTGAACAGTTCTCGCCCCTCGAATCCAAGCTGTCGGGCGAAGATGAGAGAGGGGAACTGCGAGAGACGGGTGTTGTACCGCGTCGTCGACTCGCTGTGATACTCTCGGCTGTAACGTCGTGGAACGAGTCAGCACCCAGGGTGCCGAACTGTGCCGTGGGCCTACAGCCGACAGTATGAATCGCCTCGGGGCAAGTGGTTCGAGAGTCGAAGATTATAGGCTGAACAGGCGCAATACCACGCCGTTCACGGCGTGGATACGCGCCGTTACTCCCCCACGCAGGCTACCAGTTACACCACGGCTGGATATTCCACAGGTATTAAATAACACGCTTTCATAACAACATGTAGCGGATGCCGACAACACGCCGTACCTACGTCTGCCGCATCCAGAACCACTCACAAGTGGCTGGTGCGCTTGACAGACACGGCTGGTCGGCATCCAAACTCTGGAACGTTGCACTCTATTACGCCCGTCAGCAGTGGGACGAAACCGGCGAAATACCCGATGAAGGCGAACTCAAACACGAACTGAAAACCCACCCGAAATACAAGGGACTGCATAGCCAGTCCAGTCAGAAAGTTCTCGAAGAGCTTTCTGAAGCGTTTAGTTCGTGGTTCGGTTCCGATGACAACCGGGACAACCCACCCGGCTACCGCAAACGCAACTACTACGATACTGACGGCAACCGCGTCCACGAAGAACATCCGCGCTCAACCGTGACGTGGAAGAACAAAGGCATTCGCCACGACACGAAACACGACCGCATCCGTCTGAGTAAAGGCAAAAACCACAAAGACGGACGTGATTTCATCCTCTGTGAATACGAGACGCCGCCTGCTGTTGAGCTGGAGCACATCCAGCAGGTTCGTGCTGTCTACAACAGTGTCAAGAGTCGTTGGGAATTGCACGTCGTCTGTGCGACGGAGATCGACGCAGAGTCACCTGGCGAGAACACAGCTGGTGTCGATCTGGGCATCTGCAACCCTGCCGCCGTCGCCTTCCCCGACGACGCCCTACTGTATCCAGGGAACACGTTACGTGAAGACAAGCACTACTTCCAGCAAGAAGAATACCAGACGGAGGGTGATCACGGCCCCAGTCAGACGGCACAGTGGGCGCGTGAAAAGCTGTCGCGGCGGAAAGACCACTTCCTCCACGCCCTCTCGAAAGACATCGTTGACCGGTGTGTCGAACACAACGTCGGAACACTCGTTGTCGGCGACCCAAGCGGGGTGGACGAAGACGACTGGGGGAGGCACGGCAACAAACGCCTCGATAATTGGGCGTACAAGCGGTTGATGAATTTGTTGGACTACAAAGCTCGTGAGCGCGGTATCGAGGTAGAGATGCCCGACGAACGCGGGACATCATCCGCGTGTAGCGTGTGCGGACACGAGGACGATGACAGTCGTGTTGAACGTGGACTGTGGAAGTGCGACCGGTGCGGCGTGGTTGCGCATGGTGATGTGAACGGAGCCGACAACATCAGACAGAAAACGCTACCCGTAACTCCCCCGCTCGGTGATGGGGATAGCGGTAACGGCTGTTTGGCCCAGCCAGGCGTCATCCAGTTCAGCCGGACTCGCGGATTCCAACCGCGAGCACCCGCCGGGTGACACGCAAACCCTAAGATCCCAACGCTGAGCAAATCGGAGATTTGCGATGTACGCGAATCTTCGATTCGCTTGACTCGGGATTCCCCCGCGTTCGCGCGGGGGAGGAGGTCAACACCATCACGAGAGAACAGCACCCCTTCGAACGACCCTACGGCGTTCGGCTTGAACCGCCTGTAAAGAATAACACACTTAACTGTGGGCTGGTTACAGCCGGATGTGCGCCGGTGGTCTAGTGGTAGGACATGAGCTTCCCAAGCTCATAGCCCGGGT
>CAYZGA010000074.1:0-12171 GCA_964477945.1 uncultured Halobacteriales archaeon | reverse complement strand
GATAGTTCACGACACACCCGGGGGGACGGACCGCTGTCACGACTCGACGGTCACCGCGCACACTCCCCCCCGGGTGTGTCGTGAACTCTGTCGACCGAGACGGCGGTGACTCGAGACGTGCGTGCTACTGCATCAAACGGGAGTCACGGGCGAGAGTCTGATGAGTCGGTGGACCCGGGGCAGTAGAACACTGCCTGACCCTCCTGTAGTGCCCTGGTCGACACGACCCCCCACCCCCGGGTGTGTCGTCAACTGTGCGCTGTACGCTCCACAGTAAGGTGGACATCTTGGGAGAGTTCACGACACACCCGGGGGTATAACTACGTACACGACACACAACCTATTTGTGATGTGGATATGATATTATAGGTATGCCGGATTACTTTCAGGACCGGTCGACGGTGTTCGAGGACGAGTCCGTTCTCTCTGAGGAGTACACCCCGGGAGAACTCCCGGAGCGCGAGGCAGAGCTCACGAAACTCGGGACTGCACTGAGTCCGGGGCTCGGGACCGGGACCCCCCACGACGTGTTTCTCCAGGGGAAAACTGGTCAGGGAAAGACAGCAGCGGCGCGGTTCATCTTGACAGAGTTCGAAAACCGGGCTGCCGAGAACGGTGTCGAACTGACGACCATCTTTCACAGCTGTGCCGGTCAGGGTTCCTCATATCAGGTCGTCTGTGACCTTGTCGAAAAACAGACCGGCGAGAACCCGAACGGTCACTCGAAACGCAAGGCCTTTGATCATCTCTACGAGGTTATCAACGGTATCGGTGGTACGGTTGTTCTCGTCTTAGACGAGGTCGATTCTATCGGCCGTGACGACCTGTTGCTGTACGAGCTGAGCCGGGCAAAGGATAACGAACACATTGCGAGCGATGTCGACGTCAGTGTCATTGGGATCAGTAACGACGGAAATTTTCTGGCGGAACTCTCGCCGAAAGTAAAAGACTCGTTTCGAGAGCGGCGTATCATGTTCGACGCCTACGACGCCGCACAACTGCGTTCGATTCTCGAACGTCGTGCCGAGAGAGCCTTTGTCGACGGGGTGGTAGACGAGAGTGCGATCGCGCTCTGTGCGGGCTACGCAGCAAACGATCAGGGCTCGGCCCGACAGGCGATCGATTATCTCTACGAGGCGGGCGAGATTGCACTCAAGAACGACGACGATCACGTGACCGACGAACACGCAAAGCAGGCTGAAGCGAAAGTGGACCGTCGCTCAGTGATGCGGAGTATCGAAGGTCTCACCTTACAGGATCATCTGGCGCTTCTGGCACTCGTCACGCTGGAATCGCAGGGCAAGACACCAGCCAGAACACGGAACGTCTATGCAACATACAGAGACGTGTGCAGAGAATTGGGGACGAACGACATCTCGCTCGACCGCGTTCGCGACCATCTCAAGGAACTGGATCTGCTGGGTGTGACACAGTATTCGACGCGAACGGCCGGGTCCGAGGGTGGACGGAAGTACTTCTGGGAACTGAACACTGATCTCGGAGCGACGATTGAGGTACTCGATTCGATTGAGCGCCTCGATGGGGTTCTCGGGTTGTTGGACTAGTTCACGACACACCCGGGGGGACCGGCTGCTGTCACGACTCGACCGTCACTGCGCACACTCCCCACCCCCGGGTGTGTCGTCAACTGTGCGGTCCAGACGCTGCGGTGAGCGGTGACCTCCTCCCCATCCCAAACGGAAAAATCCGTCCCCTGGGTGGTCGGGCGTCCTCGACGACATCAGGACTCTCTCGCCCAATCGGATGGCTGCCCCCCCCGGAAGAGTTCACGACACACCCGGGGGGAGGGGTGACCCCACCGGGAACGAGTAATCCGAGGCCCGCACCAGCACCGAACGCCCGGCGCAGTCCTGCGTCCGGCGGTAGGTCGTCGGCCGGTTGCTGTCTGCACGGTATCACTACACTGCGTGCCGGTCGTACCGTGTCGAGAGGGCAGTCGGCGACAGCCATCCGTGACTGCCGACACGCGTCACGTCCGCGGCGGTGTCGTCCCACACCCGGGACCGCACGACCGTCGCCAGCCGGTGTGCTCAAGCGGGTCGAGACCCGACAGGCAGGTATGGACGCCGCGGCGGTCCGCGAGCGTGCGGGCGAACTCCCCGATGAACCGGGGGTCTACCAGTTCAGGGTCGACGACCGGGTGCTGTACGTCGGAAAGGCGGTCGCGCTCGACGACCGGGTCCGCTCGTACGCCGACCCGCGGGGCGAGCGCATCCGGCAGATGGTCGACCGGGCCGAGACCGTCGAGGTGACCGTCACCGACACCGAATCGCAGGCCCTGTTGCTGGAGGCGAACCTCATCAAACGGCACCGGCCGAAGTACAACGTCCGGCTGAAAGACGACAAGTCATACCCGCTGGTGGCGCTGACCGACCACGAGTTCCCGCAGATCCGGGTGACCCGCGACCCCGACCCCGGGTCGACGGTGTTCGGCCCGTTCATCAGCAAGAGTCGCGTCGAGCGTGTCGTGAAGGCGCTCCGGCAGGTGTACGGCCTGCGGGGCTGTTCCGACCACAAGTACTCGGGGCGGGACCGGCCCTGTCTGGACCACGACATCGGGCAGTGTACCGCCCCCTGCACCGGCGAGATAGACCGGGAGTCGTATCTGGGTGACGTCGAGGCGGTCGAGCGGTTCCTGGGTGGGGAGACGGGTGTGCTCGCGGCACCGTTGCGCCGGGAGATGGAGGCCGCCGCACAGGACCAGCAGTTCGAGCGGGCCGCCAACCTGCGGGACGCGCTCGACGCGGTCGAGCAGTTCCACGAGACGGGCGACTCGGCGGTTGCCGCCGGTGACACCGACGACGAGCGACCCCGACAGACCGACGTGCTGGGTGTCTCGCTCGCGGGCGGCGAGCCGACGGTGGCGGTGTTGCGCGCCGAGGGCGGCCAGTTGGTCGACCGGGAGCGCCACGGGCTGTCGGCCCCCGACGGGACAGACGCCGGAACGGCACTCGGGGCCTTTCTCCCGCAGTACTACGCCGACCGGGAGTTGCCCGACCGCATCCTCTGTTCGGACCGCCCCGAGGGGGAGGCTCTGGACGCCTGGCTCGCGGGTGCGGGTGTCTCGCTCGCCGTGCCCGGTGCCGGTCGCGAGGCGACGCTTGTCGACCTGGCGGTGAAAAACGCCAGTCGCGGGCAGGGTCGCCCCGACGGGACGACGCGACTCGCCCCCGCGCTCGGACTGGACAGCGCCGAACGGGTCGAGGGGTTCGACGTGAGCCACGCCGGCGGGAGAGCCGTCGTCGGGAGCAACGTCGTCTTCGTCGACGGCGCACCACAGAAGGCAGACTACCGGCGCAAGAAACTCACCGAGACGAACAACGACTACGCGAACATGCGGGCGCTCGTGACCTGGCGGGCCGAGCGCGCGGTCGAGGGTCGCGACGACCGCCCGCGACCGGACCTGTTGCTCGTCGACGGCGGACAGGGGCAGCTCTCGGCGGCCCGCGAGGCACTCGACGGGGCCGGGTGGGACGTGCCCGCCGTCGCGCTGGCGAAAGCCGAGGAGCGGGTGGTCACACCCGAGACGGTCCACGACTGGCCCTCCGACGCCCCGCATCTGCAACTGCTCCAGCGGGTGCGCGACGAGGCCCACCGCTTCGCCCGGCAGTACCACACGACGGTCCGCGACGAGGTGTCGACGCCGCTCGACGGCGTGCCGGGCGTGGGACCACAGCTCCGGGCGCGACTGCTCGACCGGTTCGGAAGTGTCGACGCGGTGCGGGCGGCATCGCAGGCGGAACTGCGGACAGTCGATGGTGTGGGTGGAGGGACAGCCAAGCGGATCGACGAGCACCTGTCGTGATCGTCCGTCCGACATTCTCTTTACCCGGGGTCGAGTACGGACAGGTAATGCAAGAGGCCACGAGTGCGGGAGCCATCCTCTTTCGGGATACCCGTGGCCGTCGGGAGTACCTGCTGCTCAAGAGCCGCCCGGGGGACTGGGAGTTCCCGAAAGGCGGTGTCGAGGGAAGCGAGGAACTCCAGCAGACGGCAATCCGCGAGGTAAAGGAGGAGGCCGGAATCACCGACTTCCGGCTCGTCGATGGCTTTCGCGAGGACTACGACTACGTGTTCGAGGCCGGGGGCAACACCATCCACAAGACCGTCCACCTGTTTATCGCCCACTCCTTCGAGGCGTCGGCCAGACTCTCGGAGGAACACCGCGACATGCAGTGGCGCGACTACGAACAGGCGATAAACACCATCACGCAGGATGGCCCCCGCGAGATACTCGAGGAGGCCGACGAGTTCATCGACGAGCACTACGAGATGGTCTGACCGTCGACGCTTCTGGGTGAGACAGACCGTCGCCGAGTCAACGGCTCGTCTCGAACGCCTGCGTTCTCTGTCGGCATCTCTCACCGGCCGACTGTCGCTCCCCGGCTACGGCGGGTCCAGGCCGGCGAGCACCGTCTGCAGGTCTCCCGTCGATTCGAGAACGTACTCCGGTGTAACTCTCTCGGGTTCTCGCGCGGTGTCACCGGCTACCCACGCGGCAGTCATTCCGACGGCCCGTGCCCCCACGATGTCGGATCCGAGGCTGTCACCGACGAACAGAGCCCGTGACGGCCGCGAGCCGACCCCGTCGAGTGCCCGGACGAACGGCTCCGGACTGGGCTTGCTCGGTGTCTCGTGGCCGGCGAACACCGTCACGTCGAACCGGTCGGCAATGTCGAGACTGTCGAGTTTGGTCCGCTGTGTCGCCGGCGGGCCGTTCGTGACCAGCCCCAGTCCGTAGCCACACTCGCCGAGGGTGGCGAGCAGGTCCCCGGTCCCGTCGAGGAGTCGCACCCGGGACTGGTCGCGCTCGGCCGCGAAGGTGTTGGCGACCGCTCGTCCGGTCGCCGGGGACCGGCCGTGGTCGGCGGCGATAGCGGCGAAACAGTCCGCCCGGAGCCTGGCGATATCGCCGCTGTCGTCGAGGAACTCGTCAAAGCGGGCGTCGTACTCGGTCACGTCGAAGAAGGGGTCCACGCCCGCCCGCTCGAACGCGACGGCGAGCACCTCGCCCGGGGTGCGCTCGTACTCACAGACCGTACCGTCGAGGTCGAACAGCACCGTGTCGTGGTCGTGTCTCATCGTATTACAGGTATCGCTCGTGTATCCGCTCGGCGGTACGCATGGCGAGTGCCTGGCCGGTGTGGGTCGGGTTCGCCCCGCCGAGACCGTTCGGGACGACGCTGTGGTCGGCAACAAAGAGGCGGTCGACCTGGCGGGCCTCGGCGGCGCTGTCTGTCACCCGGCCGAGCGCCATCGTGGACTGCATGTGCAGGAGCATCGGTGCCTGGTCGGTCCGGTGGACCCGTGTCGCGCCGGCCTCGTCGAGCAGTTTCGCCGCGAGTTCGGCGAGCCGGTCGCGCTTGCGGCTGTCGGCCCGACTCGGCTCCCACTCGACGACCGGCACCGGCCCGTGCTCGTCGCGTGTCGTCGGGTCCAGCCTGATACCGTTCTCCCGACGCGGCTGGTCGTCGGTGTGGACGATGACCGGGAGCATCTGCGGGTACTGCGCCATCAATTTCTTCAACTCGGTTCCGACGACACGGCCCCGACTCCCCCACGGGGCGTCGTCGGGAACGACAGTGTCGAAGCTGTAGCCTGCCTGGCTGATACCGAACGTCGAGGCGGCGGCCACCGCCGGCGGCGTCGCGTTGACCGCGAGCGCACCGAGACCGGGGTAATCGAGCCGTGCCGCGCCGTTCTGCCCGATATCGGGTCGTATCTCCGACCGACCGGTTATCTCCTCGACGGTCTCGGACTCGAAAAAGCCGACCACCCAGTCGAACCAGTGAGTCGTCAGCCCGCGCCCGACCCAGCCGTCGTCGGGCAGGCCGGCGTTCAGCCACAGCCGCGGCGTCTCGATTGCGCCCGCGGCGAGCACCACCACGTCGGCCTCGACGGTCTCTGTCTCGCCGCTCCACGTGTCCCGGTACGCCACACCGGTCGCGGTCAGCCCTCCGTCGCGGCGGGCGGTCAGCACGTCGGTGACGAACGCGTTCGGCCGGACGGTGACGTTCCCGGTCCGGAGTGCCCGCGGGACCAGACTCACGAGGGTAGAGCGTTTGGCCCGCCGGTCGACGGGTGCGCCGCGCGGGTGCGGGTCGCCGTGGAGTTCCTGACCCGCGAGTGTCGACCCCTCGATATCGGGGTACCGGTAGTCGCCGTCGTAGCCCTCGCGCAGGCGGTCGTCCGGTTGGAGAATCGCGTTCGGCATCGGCCGGTAACCCGGCCGCGTGACGTTCAGGTCCGTGTTGCGCTCGAACCCCAGTTCCCGACAGCCCTCGAAGAAGACGGCCTCCTTCGGTGTCGTCGGGGCGGGCCGAATCGGGTGGAGTCTTTCGAGTTCGCGGTAGTAGGGGCGCAACTCGTCGTAGTCGAGGGGCCAGTCCCCGCCGGACTCGACCGAGCGGGGAACGGCCCGCGGGTGGTTGCCCAGGTAGACGAGCGTGGTCCCGCCGACGCCTCCGGCCTGCCAGACGAACCCGTTCTGCGGGACTGTCCGGACCCAGGGCGGTCGGTCCCGGTCTGCCGGTCCCCACCTGAGTTTGCCCCCCGTCGGTCGCTTCATCTCGTCTGCCCCGTCCGTGTACTGCTCGTCGAGCAGGTCCCCGTCGAGTGCCCCCGGGTCCTCGGTCGGTCCGGTTCCCGACTCGCCGTGCGGGTCGGGGTAGTTCTCGTTGCCGTGGAACGGTCCAGCTTCGAGTATCTCCACGTCGACACCCCGTGTCGCCAGCCGCCACGCCAGCACCGGCCCGTCGCCACCCGCCCCCACGACCACCACGTCCGGACTCATCGCCCGACCCCCGCCCGACCGTCCCCGCGTTCCGACTCTCCTGTGCTGTCCGCCGCGGACCGACCATCCTCGGCCCGGGCACCGCTGTCGGACGCTGACCCGACGCCGGCGAAGTCGTCGGGAGGCCACTCGTCGAACTGCCCGGGGGCCCACCGGTCTGCCGGGTCCTCCTCGTCGAACTCGTCGGGGTCCCAGTCGTCGTCGAACGACTCCACCTCGTAGCCCATGTGCTCGCTGTACCCCTCCGCGGGACCGGGGTACCCGGTCTGTCGCCACGCCGGGTTCGCTCGCTGCGTCTCGCCGGCCCACTCGCTGTAGTAGCCCAGCAGCGGAAAGGCGTTCAGCCCCATCGCGAGAAACCGGACCGTCCCCAGCACGGGGAGTCTCTCCTCGAACCGGGCGGCCAGACTGTCGAGCGCGCCCGTCTCAAGCAACTCGACCGCCCGGAGTCGGTCCTGCGGCGCGAGACGCGCGAACGGACCGGCCAGCGAGAGCAACGCGACACCCCGCTCGTTTTTCCGGCGCAGGAGTAACTCGACTGCCACCACGTCCAGCAGGACCGCCACCAGCAGGGCGTACGGGTAGTTCCTGATACCCAGTCTCCGGAGCACCGTCGAGAGTACCCCGAGGTGGTGTTCCTGGTAGCTGTCGAACGACTCGATAACGTACTCCTCCAGTCCGACGTCGGCACCGCCGGGGACCTGCGCCTCGCCGTGGCTCGCTGCCAGTTCGGGCGTGCGCGGGACCACCGCCTCGACCAGTGCCCGCACGTTGCTGCGCGTGTATCCCATCACGACCTGGTCACCCCCGGTTCACCGACGGTCGTGTCCGTCGGTCTCGCGTACCGCAGTCCGTCGGCGTGCATCCGAACCCGTGCCCGCGTGACGCGGGTGTCGACCGGTGTGCCGTCCACCTCGACGGGGACTCCGGTTTCGGCACATATAACTGCTCGCTCACCGGTCGCGGACTGCACCGCGGGGTGGTCCCCGAGACGGCCCTCGCGGGCGCGACGCACCACCCCGACAGCCTCCCGGGCCCCGACCGGTTCGACCGCCACCGCGTGCACCCGCCCGTCACCGGGGCGACTTGCCGGGAACAGTTCGAACTCACCGCCCCTGTACCGGCCACCACCGACGGCCACCAGCCGAGTCTCCCCCGCGAACACCCGCTCGCCGTCCACCGAGAGTGTCGCGTGCACGGGGTCGCCGCCGAGCACCGCACCCGCCGTCCCGAGGAGGTACGCCAGTCGCCCGGGGAGGGTCGACAGTCGCCCGGCGTGAACCACTGTGTGTCTGAACAGACCGGCGCTGAACCCGAGCACGAACCGCCGCTCGAGTGTCGGCTCCGCGCTCACGACACCCACGTCGTACGGTGCGGTCTCGTAGCCGCCGGCCACGGCACGCGCCACCTCGCGCCAGTCGGCCTCACCGTAGAGATGCCGGTACGTCGAGTTGCCCCGCCCCGCCGGGACCACAAGCACCGGCGGCGGGTCGGCGACGGCCAGCAGTGCCACACTCACCTCCCGGAGTGTGCCGTCGCCGCCGACACAGGCGAGCAGGTCACTGTCCGCGAGCCCCCGCGCCGCCGCGGCCACGTCATCCGGGCCCGACGTGACCCGCGCGCTCGTCTCGACGCCGGCCAGCAACCCGGCGAGGTCGTCGGACAGCCGCTCGCCGTCTCCGTCGCCACTCGCCGGGTTCACTACCACCCCGACCGTCTCGGGCACGCGTCCCATCTCAGCGCTCCCCCCGGTCGTCGACCGCCGACCGGTCGCGGGACGGCCCACCCGCCACCCCGCCGCCGGCCCCCGGGTGTGCGGTCGACTCACCCGCCGCACTCCCGCCGGTGGCCGGGACGAGTGCGGGCAGCGGCTCACCCGGTGAGACGGTCAGCCAGCCGGTGACTGCCCGCTCCGCGGTGTCGGTCGGGACCCCGACGGCGACGAGGCTGTCGCGGTACTTTGCGCCTGCCGCCTCGCGGATTGCATCGAGCGGGTGCCCGGCGAACCCCGACGGGTGCTCGACTGTCGCGGTGTGTGCTCCCGTCTCGGTCTGCACCTCGACCCGTGCGCCCATGCGCTTGTCTGCCTCCGCGAACTCCGTCGGGAGCGGTTGCTTCCTGACAAACCGGGCGAGTGTCGGCAGGTTCGACAGCGTCGTCCGGAGACCGACCGTCCGGACGGCGTAGGCCAGCACCGGCAGACCGACCCGCCGGAGCATCGCGCCGACCGGCACCGTCGACTCCAGCGCGGCCATCGTGAACGACTCGTCGTGGACCAGCGACACCCGGTCGGCCACCCGCCAGACCGTCTCGTCACCGACACGGTCGGGCGCGAGCTGTGCCGGCGTGTGCTCGCCGTCCACCAGCGCCACCGCCACGTTGTAGGGAACGGTGAACGACAGCGCCGGCAGGGGGCTGTCTGTCCGCGCGAGGTACGGTCTGGCCCGCTCGTCGACCTCGGTCGCGAACAGCGACCCGTGGACGGTCACCGACGTCACCTCGGCGGGGTCGATATCGGCGGCGTCGCGGATCTGCAGTGCGGCCTCCACCGGCGCGGTCACGTACGCACACCCGGGTACGGTCTTCACCGTCACTGCGCGGGTGTGCCAGCGCTCGCTCAGTCCGTCGAGAAAGGCAGGGAGTGACAGTGTCGCAAAGGAGTCGAGGAACCCGCCATCGCCCTGGATGGCGGCGTGGCCGCGCTGCCCGCTCCGGGCGGCGTCCACCGCCGACAGCCCCGACCGGAGCGGGTCACTCGCCAGCCAGTGTTTCGCGTCGCTCGCGAACAGGGGCGCGTCGAGCGGCCACGGCGGCTGGCCGAGCGCGATACCGAGCGCGTCTTGGAGCGTGTCGGCGTCGTCACCGGCGACGACGGCGCGGGCCACCGCCGCACAGATAGCGTGGACGTAGGCGGTCTGCTGGCCGCGAAACGGGCCGATAGCGGCAGCCGAGCCGACGCGGGCGGCCACCTCGTTTGCCGCGACCTGCGCGACCAGCGCCCGCTCCCGGGGCGCGTCGAGGGCCTGCGCGTACGCCAGCGCGGTGAACACGGCGCTGTGACCGGTGTGCCCGCCGAGCACCGTGTCGTCGAAGTCGAGCGCCGTCGACAGCGCCGCGTTGCCGTACGCCGCCCCCGCGGGCGCGAGCGACCGCGACACGTTGTCGGTTCCGGTCCCGCCGACGAACGTCGCGGACCCGTCGCCGTACTGTCGCGCGGTGGCCGCGGCGAGTTCCGCCCCGACCGGGTGTGTGGTCGTCCAGACGGCCGCGCCGAGCGTGCTCGCACGCTGTGCCAGCGCTGCCTCCCGCACCGCTCCGGGAACGTCACTGTCCGTGAGCCCGCTCGCCCACCTGGCCGCACGCGCGAGGAACCCGTTCTGTGCTGGCTGGTGTGTCACTGTTTGACTGTTGCCCGCCGTGATTGTGAGTGGTTCGGTGTCCTGCCACCTGGAACCTAGCTCGTCCAGGGTAGGGCGGCGACGAGCACACCGAACATGACGACGATGATAGCGGAAAAACCACCGCCGTCCGCCTGCGCAGGAACCCGAGTTCGCCCCCGGGGCCGCGAGCAACCTGCACGCCCGACTCACGCCTCGATACCTCCGTCGCCGGTGGCCGCCAACGAGGGTCCCACCCGCTCGCTCGTCGGGCGGACTGTCGCCGGACCGACCCTCTGACCCCTGCCCAGCGGACCGGCTACCGGCCCGCTGGTCCGTGACCGACGACCCGGTCAGTTCGAGGTAGCTGTTCTTGAACTCGGGGTCGTTGACCGGCGCCACGGCGACACAAGTCCGGCGCTGCTGTCCGCCGGGGGGATTCTCATAATCTGTGTCGGCTACCACAACCTCGGCGAACAGACCGTCGGTCGTCGTAGAGCCCACCGTAGAATGCCAGTAGCTCCCGGGGTGAACCGCGCTGGCGGGTCGAACGACTGCGGGAGCAGACCGATGCGCTCACGATTCACCGCCCGCGGTGACTCGCCGAACAGCGTGACCCGTCGGTGGTCCCGGTCAGTGCGCGAACAAGCGTCGTCTTGCCGGCCCGTTCGGGCCGACGAGACCGAACACCTCGCCCGCCTCGATGCGCAGCGAGACGCCGTCCAGCGCCACCGTCTCGCCGTACTGCCGGGTCAGGTCCTCTGCAACGACAGCCTCCATGTCCGGTGGTTGGTCCGTCTCATCAAAGACTGCTCGATTGGCCCTCCGAGAGATAACAGTGATGTGCCCGCTCGCCGTACTACCGTGTATGCTCGGTGACCTCCAGTTACTCGCGCTGGAAGTAAAGTATCTCGACCGGGTACAGGCGTTTTACGAGGCGTTTCTGGACCTTGAGGTCAGCCACGAGACAGACGGCGAGGTGGCACTCGCGGCCGGTGACGCCGACCTCGTTCTTCGCTCGCCCGGGGCTGTCCCCCGGGGTGGGCTCCACACCCACTACGCCGCCGCGATTCCCGGCGGGGCGTACGACGCCTGGTACGACCGTCTCGACGAGCAGTTCGACCTCGTCGAGCACAGGTTCGGCGACGCCCGCTCGCTTTACTTCTACGACCCGGCGGGCAACTGCGTCGAACTCGGGGAGCGTGATGTCGGTGGTCCCGGTCTCGACGGTATCTTCGAGGTGGTCCTCGAGGTGGAACGTCTCGACGCCGCGACCGCGTTCTACGAGGCGCTCGGGTTCGATATCACCGACCGTGGCGAGGACCGCCGCGTCCGCCTGACGACCGGTCCGTTCGACCTGGAACTGTGGGAACCCCGACTCGGCATCGCCGACGCCCGCGGCGGTGTCCACGTCGATTTTGCCGTGACCGCCGACGACCCCGTGTCGACTGTCGACCCGGTCCGCGACGACGCGCGTGCTGTCGAGGCTGTCGACGGCGGCTACCGCGTGCGTGACCCCGACGGCCACTCCCTGACGCTGCTGTCCCCCTGACCTGCTCTGCCCCTGAACCGACCGGTGTCTCCGGGAGTCCCGAAGCGCCCGGCGGTGTCCCGACTGGGGTGTCGTGAGTGGCCGACGTCGAGGCTACAGACGCGCCCCGGATGTTCGCGCTCGGCCGCAACCAGCCCGCGAGATACCGGCGGGAACCGACCCGCTCCTCGCGGCACACCGTAGTGTATCGTCGGGGTCGACCCCCGGGGCACGACTACGAGACTCGGTAGCAGAACCGCTGTTCGACGACCCACAGAACCCGGAGATATGCTCGGAGGGATTTCGCAAACCGGCTGTTGCTCGGCTGGTGAGATCACTCCCGAAGGTTGGTGACAGTCATGTAGCCGGCGAGCACGTCGGTCTGGAAATCGGTGTCAGCGACGACGAACTCGTCGCCGGTCGAGCGCGCGGTCGCGGCAATCATCATA
>CAYZGA010000073.1:0-12376 GCA_964477945.1 uncultured Halobacteriales archaeon | reverse complement strand
CTGTGCGGCCTGGTGGAAGACCATCTCCGCCCCGTCGATACCCGCCTCGACATCGTCGGGGTCGCGGATGTCCCCCTCGACAAAGCGGTAACTGCCCGCCCCGCTCTCGGCGCGCTGCCGGCACCGCTCGATTGTGTGCTCCTTTATCCGGACATCGTAGAACGGGTCGAGCGAGTCGAGCACGACCACGTCGTGGCCGTCGGCAACGAACGCCTCTGCGAGGTGGCCGCCGATGAATCCCGCGCCGCCCGTCACCAGCAGGTGCATATCTCCGGAGAGCGGTGGCCCGTGCAAAAGTCCCTCGCTTCTGCTGTTTCACGCCACGTTTCGCAACATTCATATCAGTGATGGCGAAGTTGGAGGTATGAACCGGCGGAGCTTCACAGCACTGGGTAGTGCCGCCCTGCTGGCTGGTTGCCTCGGCATCGGCACCGGTGGAGGGGACGGCGCGCTGTTCGACAACGAGGTCGAGGCCGGCGAGAGCACGTACTCGTCGTTCGAGGCGAGCGAGGGTGACGAACTGCGCGTCTCGATATCGGCCGGTGCGGACGGCGCGAACACCGGTATCAGCGCGACACAACTGAACGGCATAGACGAGGGCGTCAACTGGTGGGGGTGGGAACTCGACGCCGACGAGGAAACGAGCGACACGGTAGAGATTGTAGAGGACAACCAGTACACCGTCTGGATAAACGAGGGTCGGGCCCAGGTCACCGTCGAGAACGCGTAGCCGCCGACAGAACCTACGGAGCGGCGGTCAGACGCCGGTCGAGTACCGGAGGATGCCGGCAACACCGCCGAACGCGTTCAGCAGTTGTTCGCCCTTCTCGAAGTCCGTCGAGACGAACACCGTCTCGGTGCCGCGCTGTCCGGCCAGTTCCATCAGGTGGTCGATTGCGTCCTCGCGCTCGCCGTCGAGAACGGTACCGTCGGCACACTCGTGGGTAGAGGGCTCCTCGGTGGTGTCGAGAAACTCGTACTCGGTGCGGCCGTCGGGGCAGTCGTAGACGACGACGTCCTTGCGGAGGTCCTCGGAGATGAGCAGGCGGTCGACCGCACCCATCATCAGGTTCTCCCGGGTGGGCTGGAACCCGTAGGTCGCGCGGTCCCCGTCGTGGAGTTCCTCGAAGAACTCCTCCATCACCTGCTTGTCCTCGAGCATCTCCCGCTCCGCGAGAACCTCGCTGGCGGCGTCGACGAGGTCGTGCAACCCCGACTCGTCGGTGTAGGCCACGTCGAACTTGCCGAGTACGTGGTCCTGTAGCTCGTGGTGGAGGTAGTCACCGTCGAGGAACTCGTCTTTTGTCGGCGAGGGACCACCGACGAGGATGCCGTCGAGGTCGTGGCGCTCGGGCACGAACAGGTCGTTTGCCATGCCGGCAACCTCCTGATAGAAGTTGTCGATTGCCTCGAGTCGGAGGCGGGCGAACCGCTGTGCGGACTGACCGCCCTTTCGTTGTTTGCCGGGCACCAGTGAGGTGGCGGACTTGACCGGTTCGACGCGCTTGCCCCGGAGCCAGCCGACGTTTGCCTCGCGACGGTCGAGCACGATTAGCCCGAACAGCCCCTTGTCCGCGAGCATCTCCTCCAGCGGTTCGGTCAGAAACGCCGAGTCACAGTGGTACCGGAACGACTCGATAGGCCGGGGCGGACTCTCGAGCACCCGGGTTATCATGTCCGACCGGCCACCGCCGGTGTCGATGGCCCCGGAGAACAGCACCATCCCGTTCTCCGGCGGTTTCGTGTCGTAGTACTTCAGGCGGTCCTTTATACTCTTCAGGGCGTCCTGGACGTTCGTGCGGGTCTCCTTGGACTTGATATTGCTGGCCTCGGAGTGTTCCTGCGTGACGTGTGCCACGACGTCGCTGACGAGTCGGTCCGGTGGCACGTAGATGGTGACCAGTTGTGTCCCCGAACCACGGTAGTCTTTGAGTTCCTCGATCACCTTCCGGAACTCGTATTTCTGCCGGTCGTCGTGTGCCTGTTCGCTCTCGCTCATTGTCTCTTGTTCGCGCGAGTCGGGTAAGAACCTGTTGACCGCCGTTGACTGCCCGTGTCAGTTGCTCCCGTCCTCGCGACTCACTCGTAGATGAGCACCGTCGCGAGGTCGCTGTCGAGCACGGCAACCTCCTCGCCGGACTCGGCGCGGTGCTCCTCGACGACATCGACGGCCTCGCCCGGAATGATAGCCACCTCGCCGTCGAGGTCAACCTCGATCTCGCCGTCGACGGCCTTCTGGTCGGCAACGTGTTTGGGGTCCATCGTATCGAGCGCAGCGACGACCTGCCCGGCCTGACTGCGGAACTCCGGCCCGATAACCGAGTGGTCCGGTTCCACCTCGACGGGCACGAGTTCGACCGTCGGGACCCCCTCGCGAATCTGCACCGGCGCGTTCGCCGCCTCGCTCAGGTCGTAGGTGTCGACCGGCACGTCGGGGTCGTCGTCGGGGTAGACCTCGACCCGGTCGAGCGGTGCGTTCAGTGCGAGCCCCGTGTCGGACTTCCAGCCACGGATTGTCGACGCGATGTCCGTGATGAGTTCGCCCGCCGCCTCGTGGTCCTCGTCGACCATGTCGGGTTCGGGCCAGTCGGCGGCGTGGACACTCCCATCGGTGCCCGGCAGCGCCCGGTAGGCCTCCTCGGTGAGAAACGGGGCAAACGGCGAGAGCATCCGCAGCGCCGCCGAGACGGTCCGGAACAGCGCCTGCTGTGCCGCGTCCCGCTCCCCGGGCCGGCCCTCGTAGAGCCGCCCCTTGACGAGTTCGAGGTAGTCGTCGGCGAGGTCGTGCCAGACGAAATCCCGCAGTTTCCGCAGCGCCGCGTCGAACCGGTAGGCGGCCATGTCCTCGCGGACCGCCTCGGCCACCCGTGAGCACTTCGAGAGAATCCAGCGGTCGATATCACGGTACGCCGGGTCCGGCATCGGCTCGCGGTCCTCGTCGAGTTGCTGGGCGGTGAACCGGGTGATGTTCCAGACCTTCGTCTCGAACCGTGCCGCCGAGGTCACCTCCTTCCACTGGAACTGGATGTCCGTGCCGGGCTGTCCACCCAGCGCCATCGCCTGCCGGAACGCGTCTGCCGAGTACTCCTCGACGACCGTCTCCGGTTGGACGAAGTTGCCCCGCGATTTCGACATCTTGTTGCCGTCGTCGCCGAACACCATCCCGTTTATCAGGATCTCCTCCCAGGGGATCTCGTCCTCGATAGCGGCGCTGCGCAACAGCGTGTAGAACGCCCACGTCCGGATGATGTCGTGTCCCTGCGGGCGCAACGTTGCCGGTTCGAACGCCTCGTCGGGCCAGCCCTGCACGTACAGCGGCGAGATAGACGAGTCCATCCACGTGTCCATCACGTCGGTCTCGCCGTGCCAGGACTCGCCGCCACACTCCGGGCAGGCCCCCATCTCCGGGTCCTCCTCGGGCGGTTTGGCCGGGAGGTCGGCCTCTCCGGCGATGTGGGTGTGCCCGCAGTCCGTGCAGTGCCAGGCCGGGATGGGCGTGGCGAACACCCGCTGACGGGAGATAACCCAGTCCCACTCCATCCCCTCGGTCCACTCCTCGAGACGCCCGTACATGTGCTCGGGTATCCACTCGACGTCGCGGGCGGTCTCCAGAATCTCGTCCTGGCGGACCTCGACGAACCACTGTTCCTTCGAGAGTATCTCGATGGGCGTGTCACACCGCCAGCACTGGCCGACGTTCTGCTCGACCGGTTCGGTGTCGTCGAGATACCCCGCCGTGTCCAGGTCCGCGGCGATGGTCTCTTTTGCCTCGTCGATTGTCAGCCCCTCGTACTCGCCGGCCAGCCCCGTCAGGTGGCCGTCCTCGGAGAACACCGCCCGCAGGTCGAGGTCGTACTCGGCCCACCAGTCGACGTCCTGCTTGTCGCCGAAGGTGCAGATCATCACCGCACCCGTTCCAAAGTCGCTGTCGACCTCCTCGTCGGCGATGAGTTCCACCTCCTGTCCGAACAGCGGCACCTCGAACGTGTCGCCGATCCGGTCGGCGTACCGCTCGTCGTCGGGGTCGACCGCCATCGAGACACAGGCCGCGAGCAACTCGGGCCGGGTCGTCGCTATCTGGATGTCGTCGTCATCAACACCCGGGAAGGTGATGTAGTACAGCGTCCCGTCGACACCCTCCTCGGTCTCGACCTCGGCGTCGGCGATAGCGGTCTCACAGCGGGGACACCAGTTGACCGGGTGCTCGTCCTGATAGACGTAGCCGTTCTCGGCCATCTGGACGAACGAGCGCTGTGTCTCGCCCCAGTACTCGGGGTCCATCGTGTAGAACTCGTGGTCCCAGTCGATGGAGAACCCGAGCGTGTCCATCGTCTCCCGCATCGCACCGATCTGGTCCTCGGTGTGCTCGATACACAGCTCGCGAAACTCCTCGCGGGGCACGTCCGTCCGGTGGATGCCCTGGTTCTCCTCGACCTTGACCTCGGTCGGGAGCCCGTGGCAGTCCCAGCCCTGCGGAAAGAGCACGTCCTCGCCGATCAGGCGGTGAAACCGGGCCGCGAAGTCCATGTAACACCAGCCCAGCGCGTTCCCGATGTGCAGGTTCCCCGTCGGGTACGGCGGCGGCGTGTCGATGACGTACTCCGTGTCACCGGTCCCCTCGTGACTGTAGATGTCCGTCTCGCGCCACTGTTCGCGCCACTTCGGTTCGATCTCGTCTGGCTCGTATGTGTCTTGTATGTCTGTCATGTGTTACTCGTGTGTTCTCTGTCGCAGTCTCGGCGCTGTCGAAACAGCTGTGTCAGAAAGGACACGGCACCTAATAGCACAGCTATCGTACTACCGACGACCTGTCCATGTCTGTACCGAGAGCTGTGAAAGACATAAATTTTCGTTTTTGTCCGGTGTGTCACCGGGGGGCACGGCGGCACCTGTCGGGTGCCACCCGCCCGTCCGGACGCGGAACGCCTCGTCGACGAGGTGGTCGTGGTTCTGGCGTGTCGTCTCGAACGCCGAGTTCGTCCGACAGTCAGACGGGGAACTCGGCGTCGGGGTCGACGACACGGTCAGCCTCGGCCGGAACCGACCAGTCGGTCGCCAGCTCGAGAAACTGGGCGAGCATCCGGGCGGTGGCCCCCCAGACGGTGTAGCCGTCGACACGGAAGTAGTGCAGGCGAATCTCCCCGTGGTGAGGGTGGTCGCGGCGCTCGCTGTCGTAGTTGTCGCGGTCGGTCAGGGCATCGAGTGACAGAACCGCCGTCTCGGCCACCTCGGGCGAACACGGGTCGTACTCGCGGGCGGGCACCCGCGTCACGAACGGCCGCACCGAAAAGTCCGTCACCGTCCGGATATCGTCGAGACGGCCGACGAACCGCACCCCGCCGGCGTCGAGTCCGACCTCCTCGTGACCCTCGCGCAGCGCGGTCTCCCGGAGCGTCGCGTCCTCGGGTTCGCGTCGCCCGCCGGGAAAGCTCATCTGTCCGGGGTGGTTCGGGAGATGCTCGGCACGCTTCGTGAACAGCACCCGCGACTCGCCGTCGAGTACCGGCACGAGTACCGCCGACTCCTGCTGTCCGCCGGTCACCGCCGTCGCCTCGTGGCCCGCCACCACCGACAGGTCCATACCGACAGACACGGTGCCGACGGTATTAACCGGTGCGGTCGGTGGACCCGTCTACGAGCGAGAGGACCGGTACCGGTCCGAGAACCTCGTGGGGGGAGAGGACTTCCGACCAAACCCGGGGCGACCGTCTCACGAGTTGCGAACCCCGTAGACCGCCCCTCGGTCCCGCCGGACGGACTACCGGTCGGCGTCACATACTTCGGTTATACGCCTGTAAGTTACGAGTATGCTACACAGAGCAACAGAAGAACGTCCACAGAAACCCGCAGTGGGTTCAAACAACGTCACGTGAGCAAATTTTATGTACCGGTGGCGTGTATCGCCTCACAGGAGGTAGTACAACTATGTCAACCAGCGACGGCACCGAGAACAGATTCGAGCTAGCGCTCTGGAACCAGGTTTTCGATCACCTCTCCCGGTACGACGTACTGCTCGCCGTTGTTCCGGTCCTGTTTGCGGTTTCGCTCGTCGTCCACGTGCTGACCCCGGTTCCGTTCGAGGTGGCGATGGCCGGCGGTGCGCTGTCGAGTGCCGTCTGTCTCCTCGACGCCGTCGTCCTGAACCCGCCCACGGACGTGTCGGCCGACCGGTGACACGCGTCGGTCTACCGCTGTCTCACGTAGTTGCACTCTCACCTGCGACTCGTGCATCCGCCGTCGTGGTCACCCGCGCCGCGGTCTGTCTCCGGGTGACCTGCGGCGTGCCGGGTGAACAACCGCGCCGCGGGCGAGAACCAAACCCTCTTTTGACGACACCGCCACAGTGCGTGTAATGGCGAGGCTGTGGCTGTGGGTTCTTGTCGGCATCGGGGTTTACACAGTCCTGGCGATGTCACTGCGGGCGCGTGGCTACCTCCCGGAGTCGGTCACCGTCTCGGGACCGGTACTGACCGTCCGCACGCGACGTGGACGGGCGTTTCTGGACCGTCTCGCGGTCCGCGCCCGGTTCTGGCGTGCCTGGGGGAACGTCGGCGTGGGTATGGCGCTGGTGGTGATGGTGCTTGCTGGTATCGCGGTGGTGGTGGCTGTGCTCGCGGTGCTGAGCCAACCGGACGGGGCGACGATCGAGAACCCGCAGAACGTGCTGGTGATTCCGGGTGTCAACGAGTTCCTGCCGCTGAACGCGGCGGGCGAGATTCTGTTCGGGCTGGTGGTCGGCCTGGTCGTCCACGAGGGGGGACACGGCCTGCTCTGCCGGGTCGAGAACATCGAGATCGAGTCGATGGGGGTCGCACTGCTCGCGTTCATCCCGTTGGGTGCCTTTGTCCAGCCCGACCCGGACAACCAGGCGGCGGCCGACCGGGGTGCACAGATCCGGATGTTCGCGGCGGGTATCACCAACAACTTCGCGGTGACAGCACTCGCCCTGCTGTTGCTGGTCGGACCGGTGCTCGGCTCTATCGCGGTCGCGCCGGGGGCACCCGTCGGCACCGTCTTCGACGGGTCGGGGGCCGAGACCGCGGGGCTGGAGGAGGGTGACGTTGTCGCCGGTATCGACGGGACGAGTGTCACAAACGAGAGTGAACTCGAGGCGGTGCTCTGGACCAGCGGTGACACGGTCGACGTGTCACTGCACGATGGCGAGAACCGGACCGTCGACCGAAAACTGCAACTCACCGGGTCTGTCGAGGGAATCGCCGACGGTATCCAGACACAGAACCCGCTCACGACCATCCAGCGGGTCGACGGCAGCCCGGTCACGACGGAGCGTGACCTGGTGGCGGCCGTCGACGGCCCGGTCGCGACCATCGGCACCGACAACGGCAACACAACCCTGCCGGTGGGCGCGTTCGTGGCGCGAGCGAGCGAAGGGGGTGCGTTTGCCGAGGCCGGCGCACCGACCGACGGCACACCCACCATCGTCACGAACATCGGCGGTGAGCGGGTCGTGAACGCATCGGCCTTTTCCGACGTGCTCGACGGGCGGTCCCCCGGCGAGACGGCCGATATCGTCGCCTACGTCGAACAGACCGACGGTACCTTCGACGCCGAGACGTTCAGTGTGACCTTCCAGGGTGACGACGAGGCCACGCTCGACGTACTGGTTCGTGACGGGTACAGCGGGATTCTCGTCGACGATTTCGGCGTCGATGTCTACCCCGCGGAGCAGTTCCTCGATATCGTCAGCGGCGACGCGGTGCCCGACGGTGCCTCCACCTTCGCGGGGGTCCTGCTGTACCTGCTCCAGTTGCTCATCCTGCCTTTCATGGCGCTGATGGATCCCAGCGTCAGCTTCAGTTTCGCCGGGTTCACGCCCGACGTCACCAGTTTCTTTGTACTCGACGGACCGCTCTCGTTTCTGGGTGGGGGTCTGTTCGTCCTGGCGAACATGCTGTTCTGGACCGGGTGGATAAACTTCAATCTCGCCATCTTCAACTGTATCCCGGCGTTCCCGCTCGACGGCGGGCACATCCTCCGGGTCAGCACCGAGTCGCTCGTCTCGCGACTCCCGGTCGACGACGGCCGCCTGCTGGTGACGGCTGTCACGACCAGTGTAACCCTCCTGATGATAGCCGCCCTCATCGCGCTCGTGCTCGGCCCGGTCGTTCTCTGATACCGTCGACCGGTCGGGGCTGGTCGGCGGGGACGGGACACCTATATGGCCGACCGACGTAGCGATCATATGGAGTTCACGTCGCCGGAGAGCGCGCCGGATGTCGCGCCCGAGGAGGTGTTCGAGTTGCTCGGCAACGAGATTCGGATGGGGATTCTCCGGGCGCTCTGGGAGGCCTACGAACCGCTCGCGCCGTCGAACGAGGTGTCGTTCTCGGCGCTGTACGACGCCGTTCCCGTCTCCGACTCCGGGCAGTTCAGTTATCACCTCGACAGGTTGCGGGGCCGGTACGTCGAGCAGACCGACGACGGGTACAGACTCCGCCCGGTCGGGCTGAAGCTGGTCCAGTCGGTGATCGCCGGCGCAGGCCAGGAGGGGGTCTTCGAGCCGAAACCGGTCGCGGTCGACTGCCCCCACTGCGGTGGCGACACGCGACTCGTCTACGACGGCGGGCGTGTCTACCACGCCTGTACCGAGTGTGACGGTTCCTTCGAGTCAGACGAGTACCCCGACGGGACGCTGTGGGGCACCTCGTTTCCGCCGGCAGGTGTGGCCCACCGCGACCCCGAGGAGCTGTTCGCCACACTCACGTTCCTGTGGCGACCCATCTCGGCACGGCTGACCGGCAACGTCTGTCCGCGCTGCTCGGGCGTTCTCGAGCAGTCACTGGCGGTGTGTCACGACCACGAGCCGTCGGCGGACAGCCCCTGTCCGGACTGCGGCTACGACGACCCGGTCCGTGCCAACTGGGTCTGTGCGGTCTGCAAGCACCACGCCACCAGCTCTGTCTCCGATATCGTCACGAACCACCCCGCTGTCATCTCCTTTCTCTACCGGCACGACCTCGATTTCGGGTACCCGTACAGCCCGAACGAGTTCGAGACTGTCGTCGAGAACCAGTCCCGCAGGGAGGCGCTCACCTACGAGCAGACCCTGGTGTCGACTGACCCGACACGCGTCCGGGTGACCGTCGCCCACGACGGCGACGAACTGGCGCTCACACTCGACGGGAGTCTCGATGTGCTCGACGTGGTCCCGGACAGCGGCGGATGAGCCGTCGCCCCGCGGCGGGACAGAGTCACCGGTCTGCGAGACGGGCGGTCCCGGACGGCTGGTCACCGAAGGCGGAACTGCCGTCGACACCCTCCAGTCGGTCGTCCGGGCGGCGGCGGTTCACCTCGCCGATGCGGTCGGCGGTCCGCTCGACGAGGTCTGCTGTCACGCCGTGGACCGGGCTGGACTCGTCTTTGACGACGGGTGCCTCTGTTCCGTCGGCCCCGTAGTCGGAGTGGATCGGCAGGGAGCCGAGAATCCCGACATCGTAGTCGTCGGCGATAACCTCGGCCCCGCGGTCGCCGAACGGGTCGTGTGTGTCGCCACAGCTGGGGCAGTGAAACTGGCTCATGTTCTCGACGAGCCCGAGCACGGGTGCGTCGTGTTTCTCGAACAGGCGCAACCCCTTGCGGGCGTCGTCGACGGCCATCTGCTGGGGGGTCGTGACGATGGCCACACCCGTCACCGGGAGCGACTGCAACAGGTCGAGCGAGGCGTCACCGGTCCCCGGCGGCAGGTCGACCACGAGGTAGTCGAGGGTGCCCCACTCGACGTTCTCCAGGAAGTGGGTCATCACGTTGTTGACCATCGGTCCCCGCAGGATGGCCGGGTCGTCCTGGTTCTCGACGAGAAAGCCCATGCTCATTATCTTCACACCCCCCGAGACGGCGGGGACGAGTCGCTCCTCGTTGCCGGCTATCTGTGGTTCGGTGTCGACCGGGAGCGTCCGCGGGACGTTCGGCCCGTGGATGTCGGCGTCGAGCAGGCCCACACGCGCGCCCAGACGGTCGAGTCCGGCCGCGAGGTTGGCCGCCGCCGTCGTCTTGCCGACGCCGCCTTTTGCCGAGGCGACCGCGACGACGTTGCGGATGTTCGGGAGCACCTCCTGGTCGAACCCCTGTTCCGCGGTCACCGCCGCGTCGAGCCGTGGCTCCAGCCCCGCCTCGGTGACGACCTCGCGTATCTTCGTTCCCAGTTCCATCTCCGCCGGTGCGTACGGCGAGTTGAACGCCACCGAGATACCGGCCGTCCCGCCACGGATGGTGATGTCGTTTATCAGCCCCAGTGAGACGATGTCGTCGCCGATGAGGGGGTCCTCGACCGCCGCGAGCCGCTCTCTGAGCTCCGATTCGGTGACTGTCACGTGTGACAGTATGAAGCAAGAACGTGTGTCCCTTTCGCTCCCGGGCGGTCGTGCGGTGTCCACACAGCGGTCGCGTGGTATCACGGTGACGGAGAGTCCGACCCGGTCGAGGTTCCTGTCGACCCCGGCGGGTGCGATACCTGCCCGCTCCAGCCGACGCGGCGGCAAAATCCGCGGTACGGTGTCGTGGAACACCGACAGACAGGGCGACTAACTCTCGCGCGCGTGCGTTGGGTTTAAAACTGAAGCCGCTCTACATCTAAACAGGCGATTTTATGTCCGAAGAGAGTGAATATGGCGCAGGGCAGATACAGGTTCTCGAGGGGCTCCAGGCAGTCCGGAAGCGCCCGGCGATGTACATCGGGTCGACAGACGACCGGGGCCTGCACCACCTGGTCTACGAGGTCGTCGACAACGCCATCGACGAGGCACTCGCGGGCTACTGCGAGCAGATCGAGGTGACAATCCACGACGACGACTCGGTTTCTGTGTCCGACGACGGCCGGGGGATACCGGTCGACACCCACGAGGAACACGACCGACCTGCGCTGGAGGTTATCATGACGGTGCTGCACGCCGGGGGGAAGTTCGACAGCAAGTCCTACCAGGTATCGGGTGGACTCCACGGCGTCGGTGTCTCGGTGGTGAACGCGCTCTCGAAGTGGCTCGAGGTGGAGGTCAGACGCGACGGTGCGGTCTGGCACCACCAGTTCGAGGGGGGCAAACCACAGGGTGATATCGAGCGGGTCCGCGACCTGGACCCGAACGAGGGAACGGGCACGACAGTCCGGTTCTGGCCCGACAGGGAGATATTCGAGACGACCGAGTTTACCTTCTCGACACTCGAGTCGCGACTGCGGGAGCTGGCCTTTCTGAACAGCGGCGTCAGGATACGGCTCCACGACGAGCGCGAGGACAGAACACAGGAGTTCTGTTACGAGGGCGGGCTCCGGGAGTTTGTCACCTACCTCAACGAGACAAAGACGACACTCCACGACGAGGTGGTGTACTTCGAGGACAGCGAACCGATGCCCGGCGACGACGGCGTCGTCCGGGTCGAGGTGGCTCTGCAGGCGACCGACGAACTCCAGGGATCGCTGCACGCGTTCGCCAACAACATCAACACCCGTGAGGGGGGCACACACATGACGGGGTTCAAGACCGCGCTGACCCGCGTAATCAACGACTACGCCGGCGACAACGGTCTGTTGCGCGACCTCGACGAGAACCTCCGGGGCGAGGACATCCGCGAGGGACTGACTGCGGTGCTGTCGATCAAACACCCCGACCCGCAGTTCGAGGGCCAGACAAAGACCAAACTCGGCAACAGCGAGGTCCGGGGCATCGTCGAGTCCGCGATGCACGAACACCTGGGCACCTACTTCGAGGAGAACCCCGACACGGCCGAGGCGATCGTCGAGAAGGCAGTCGAGGCGGCACAGGCGCGCAAGGCCGCACAGAAAGCGGAGGAGCTCACCCGTCGCAAGTCCGCACTGGAGTCGAGCACACTACCCGGCAAACTGGCCGACTGTCAGACCCGGGACCCGGGCGAGGCGGAGCTGTTCATCGCGGAGGGTGACAGCGCCGGCGGGAGCGCCAAACAGGCCCGCAACCCCGAGTTCCAGGCTGTCCTGCCGATCCGTGGCAAGGTACTCAACGTCGAGAAACACCGCCTCGACCGCGTGCTCGAGAACGACCAGATACGGAACATCATCACCGCAATCGGCGCGGGCATCGGCGAGGAGTTCGACATCGACGAGGTCCGGTACGAGAAGATAATCCTGGCCACCGACGCCGACGTGGACGGCGCGCACATCCGGACGCTTCTGCTCACCTTCTTCTACCGGTACATGCGCCCACTCCTGGAGAACGGCTACGTCTACGCCACACAGCCGCCGCTGTACCGCATCCGGAACCGCGGCGACACCTACGACGTGATGACCGACGAGGAGCGCGACCGTGTCATCGCAGAGCAGTGCAACGGGAGTCCAAGCCAGGTCCAGCGGTTCAAGGGGCTCGGCGAGATGAACCCCCAGCAGCTCTGG
>CAYZGA010000072.1:0-12528 GCA_964477945.1 uncultured Halobacteriales archaeon | reverse complement strand
TTGAGATAGGAGGGGCGGGTCACCTGCTCGTGTTCCTCGCCGGTGAGCATGAAATCGAAGATGTCGATGTTCGCCGCGATATGCTCGCGGGTGGTCGACATCGGGATGGTGATGACGTTCTCGTGCTGGGTGGCCCACCGGAGCGCCACCTGCGGGCCGGACTTTCCGTAGCGCACGCCGATACGCGCGAGCAGGTCGTCACCGACAGCACCGCCGTTCGCGAGCGGGCTGTACCCCGTCAGGAGGATATCGTTGTCCTGGCAGTACCGGAGCAACTCGCGCTGTGGCCACCAGGGGTGAAAGAGCACCTGGTCCGTGAAGACGGGGGCCTCCGAGAACTCGCGCGCCCGGTCGAGCTGGTCGATATCGAAGTTCGAGACGCCGATAAAGCGGGTCAGCTCCCGGCGAACAGCCTCGTTCAGGCCGGTCATCACGGTTTCGAGGTCCGCGAGCGGGTGTGGCCAGTGGATGAGCAACAGGTCGACCTGCTCGACCTGGAGTCGGTCGACACTCTCCTCGACGGACTCCACGATCTCCGGGACACTCCGGTTCGACGGGTCCACCTTCGTCGTCAGGAAGACCTCCTCGCGGTCGACCGCCGACTCGGCGATGGCCTCGCCGACGCCGCCCTCGTTCTCGTACACCTGTGCGGTGTCGACGTGCCGGTAGCCGACCGAGAGCGCGTGGGCGACGCTCTCTCTCGCGGTCTGACTGTCCATCTGCCAGGTTCCGAACCCGATCTCGGGTACCTGCTCGCCACAGCGTGTCTCGTACTCCATCTCCGCCGCTGTCTCGTCGGTCATACCTCGGTTTCGGCTGCCAGCGGCAAAGAGATACCGGAGCGCTACCCGAGGTCGTCGCGCAGCGCTCACAGACCCGCTCGTAAACGCGCTCACGGGTCCGGTGGCTCCGTTCGGCGTCGAGTTCGACCGAGAGAGGACCTGCGTCCCGGGTGCGCCGACAGACGTCCTGACGCCGTCGTCAAAGGCCGCCAGCCCCCGGTCGCGGTCGAACCGCTCGAAGGGACCCTCGTAGAACGCGAGGCCACCCGTCACGAGCACGAGCGGACCGGTGCTCCTCGACGCTGTGACCCGGAACAGACAACCGAACCTCCAGTTTCTCGAAGTTCAGTTTGCTATTTTCCATCTTGGTTTTGTCTCTCTCGATAATTCCCCGTCAGGTTTAATTGTCCATCAGTCAAAGCCACCTATACCGCGATGCCAAAAGTAGAGATCACTATCCCCGAGCATATCGAGATGCAGATCAGCCAGCTCGTCGAGCGGGGTGAGTTTCTCAACCGCGAAGAGGCCATCGAGGAACTCATCTCGACCGGCATGAAAGCGTACAAGGCGAGTGGCCCCTCTGACGAGGAGGACGGGCCGGGCGGTCCCGGCTACGACGACGACGGTATGATGGGTCACGACGACGAGTACGTCTTCTGAGACGTGGTGATTCTGTGCAGCAGTACCGTTCGCTCAACCAGCACACCGGGACAGCCAAGTAGATATCCCGCCCTCCGGACGCAACCGTGAAATCCTGTCCGTCGGTTCCGTCTGCCGCCGATGCACCGGCCCGGCTCTTCGAGACGGGCCACCTCTGGGTGCTCGAACAGGTCGACGGCGCGCTGTTGCGGTTCCAGCTCCAGACCGCAGGGTTCCTGCGCTTTGCCGACCGGACGACCGTCTACGACGACTTCGACGCCGTTCCCTACCACCGCCGACCGGCCGTCCGGCACGTCCGCGAGCAGGTCGACCGCGACGCGCTCCGGGCGGCTGTCGACGATGTCGAACAGGTCGTGTTCTTCGGCCGGGCCACACACCACCGCCAGGTCGACTACGACTGGGACCGCACCCCCCCGTTTCTCGGCGTCGAGGTCTGGGACGGCGACGAGTTTCTCACACCGGGTGCCGCCAACCGCGTCTTCGAGCGACTCGGTCTCCGGCCGGCAACCGCCGTCGAGCGGGAACTCCCCGCGCGTGACTTCGACCCCGACTCGTACACGGTGCCGGACTCGGCCTGGTACGACGGTCCCGCGGCGGGGGTCCTCGTCCGGAACAAGCGCGGTGACCGCGCTACCATCTCCCGTCCAGACACCGAGGGGTCCGCAGAACCGGTCGACAGCGACGCGTCGGCCGACGACCTCGCAACGCGGTACGCGACCGACCGCCGACTCGAACGGCTCGCCGCGGGTATCGAGGCCGACGGCGACCCGGTCGTCGTCGACACGCTCCAAGAGCGCGCCGTCGAGGACATCGCCCGCGCACACTACCGGCAACTGTACCGCGCCAGGAACCCGGTCGACATGGACGAGTTCCGCTCGGCTGTTGCCGCCCGCGTCCGGGAGTTCCTGACCGAACGGTACGGGTAGCTGTCCCCGTCGGGTCGCACAGTCTCGTCGGTAGTCTCCTGTCGAGCGGCGCGTATCGGGGCGGTCTGTGTGGCACAGCCCTCATGGGCCTCCGACCCCTATATCCGGTACTGTGACAGCAGTTCTCTCGACGACCGAACGCCGGAAGATCGACAGCAGTTCCGACCCCGAGTTCTACGACTCGCCGCGGTTCGTGACCCACGCCGACGACGCCTTTCTGTCGCGGCTCACCGAACTGTACGCCTCGGTTGCCGACCCCGGTGACCGCGTGTTCGACGCGATGAGTAGCTGGGTCTCCTTTCTCCCCGACACCTCGTTCGAGCGCGTGGTCGGGCACGGACTCAACGAGGCGGAACTGGCGGCCAACGAGCGACTCGACGGTTACTTTCTGCAGGATTTCAACAGCGACCAGTCGCTCCCGCTGGCGACCGACAGTTTCGACCTGCTCTGCTGTGCCCTGTCGGTCCAGTATCTCCAGTACCCCGGTGCGGTGTTTCGCGAGTTCGCCCGCGTCCTCGACGACGGCGGCGCGCTCGTCGTGAGTTTCACCAACCGGATGTTCCCGACAAAGGCGGTCAGCGGCTGGCGCGCGCGGACGATGGACGAGCGGGCGGCACTCGTCGAACAGTACGTCGAGGCCGGCGGGCTCTCCCCCGAGCGACGGCTCTCCGAGACCCCCGGCACGGACCCGTTCTACGCAATCGTCGGTCGGTGATACCCTGTCGGGTGTGCATCTCCGGAGACACGGCGCGCGCCGTCGGTCGCTTCCGGCAGGGACCCGAGACGAGGGCTCCCGTTCGCGCCCGCCTACTTAGACCCCGTCTGCGGTGTGCACACCTCGGCGCGGACGGGGTCTGCTGTGTGCCACGACTCCGTGTCGTACCGCGGGCAGTCAGTTCACCCGTCCGTCTCGTCGACATCGGCCAGGTCGTACACCCGTTCGAAGGCCGCCCGCTCCGCGGGACCACCACAGCGCTCCGTGACTTCCTCGAAGTAGGCGATACGCTCGCGCAGGGTCTCGGTGTCGTAGGCGTCCACATCGAGCCGCGAGGCCGCGACTGTCGCCTCGACCACCGCGGCGTAGCCGCGGTTCGACACCGGAACCACCGTCTGTCGGGTCGCCGACTCCGCGGGAACGAGTCGCCAGTCGACCCACTCGGTCCCGCCCTCCCGGCCGGCATCGGTCCGCTCCACCTCGACCCGGACCCAGGCGTCCGCGCTGTCGAGGACTGGCTCGGTCACCTCGTGGATACCGAGCGCCGCCTCGACAAACAGCACCGGGTCGCGGACGAACTGGACGTACCCCTCGCCGCGCGCCTCGAAGTTCCGCCGCGTCCGCGTCCGACCCCAAGTCCGTGCCCGCGCGTGCGCCGAATCGTCGGAGTTGTCGGAACCGCCGTCTTCGGGTTCGCTCTCAGAGGGTGCGTGAATCCCGAGGGCGGCGGCGTTGTACAGGTCGTTCGGGCCGAGTGTCGTCACGACGGACTCGGACACGCCGCGCAGCCGTGCTGGCCAGGTCACACGTCGAGCCCCCGCTGGAGTGCGACGAACAGCGCGCCGGCGACCACGTCGGCGGTCGTCCCGGGGTTGATACCCCGGTCGACGAGGTCCGCGGCGAAACTGTGGACGTTCTCCTCGCCGTCGACGACGGCGTTCGCGCGCCGGCGGACCTCGTAGGCTGTCTCGCGGTCGTGTTGCGTGATGACGAACGTGTCCAGTTCCCGCGAGAGTAAGGCGAGATACGCCGCGGCCGCCCGCTCGGTGACCGGTCCGTCGCCGCGCCCGATGACCGTCGCGAGTTCGAACGTCCAGCCGAACCCGCCGGTCAACTCCGCGGCGACACCGTCCCGCTCGGCGCTCCGCTCCAGCACGTCCCCGAGTGTCAGCTCCCGCTCGCGCAGCGCCTGCGCGGCGTCGCTCCCGCGCCGCACGTCGAGTTCCGCCATCCCCTCGGGCGGGTCGGGCACCGACACGTCGACGTACTCGAACGCCCGGTAGAAGGCCACCGCGTCCTCGACGGTGGTGTCCTCGACGACGGCCGTGGCCCCCTCGGGACCGAGTCTCCCCTGTCCGGCGGCGGCCACGAGCGGCGTGAGCACGAGCACCGCGCCGAACTGCGTGTTCCCGCCGGTCTGGTTGCTCATCCCCGCGATCGCCCGCTCGAACCCCGTCCCGAGCGGTTCGCCGTCGGCGACGGTTGCGAACCCCCCGTGTGCGCCGATAGCCCCCGCGAGAAAGTGCTCGAACCGCAGGTCCGGGTACTCCCGCTCCCGGTCGACGTTCCCCGGTTTCGGCGTGCTCGACACCTCCAGCAGCAGTGCGAGCTGTGCGGTCTGTGCGGTCGTCCGACCCGCCCGCTCGGCCGCGTTCGGGCTGTCCGCTGTCATCGGTGACCACCCGGTTGCTGTACCCGTTGCCCGTGCGGTTCGTCGAAGAACTCGTCGACCGCCTCGCGCACCCGGGCGAGCACCGCCGGGTCGTCGCTCGGCCGGCCGACACTGACCGCGTCCGCGCCGTACCCGAGGTACTCCCGAACCGTCGCCCGGTCACGCACGCCGTTGTTGGCGACGACGAAACAGTCTGTCGCCGACGCGACCCGTTCGACGACCGGCTCCGAGTCCATCGCGTCGACGTGGAGGATGTCCGCACCCGCGTCGGCCAGTCGCCGGGCGAGCGACGGCAGGTCGACACCGGTCTCGGCGCGGAGTTTCACGCTCACCGGCGCACCGGTTCGACACACCGTCCGGACCTGCGCACAGAGCCGGTCGGCGTCGGCCAGCAGTGCCTCGCCGGCCCCGGCACGGCACATCTCGTCCTGCCGGCAGTGGGCGTTCAACTCGACAGTCGCGCCGCGGCGTGCACAGACCGCCGCCACCCGGGCGAGTGGCTCCGCCGTGACCGCCCGGACGTTGACCGCCGCCCGCAGCGGGACACCGGTGAGTGCGTCGAGCTGTGTGTCCACGAACGCGACCGGGTCCGGGGGGAGAAACTCCTCGCGGCCCCGGGCGACCAGTTCGCGTGCCGCCGCCCGCGTCGGGTCGTCGATTGCGATACCGCCGAGAAACGCCGCCCCCGCGTGGGCCGCGCCGGCCCGCGCCCACGAGGCGTCCGCGGCACCGCTGAGACTCGCGAGCGCCAGCCGCGGCTCGAACCCGGTGGTCATCCGGCAACCACCTCCAGCGCCTCCTCGACCGCCCGGGCCACCCGGTCTGAGTCCGTTGGCCCGGCCATCGTGGTGTCGGTCCGGACGACCGGCCGGTCCAGACTCGTTCCGTCCTCGGTATCCAGCACGAACGCGTCGGCAAAGGGGTACGCCTCGGCGACGCCGGCCGTCGATGGCTCGTACCCCGCGGCACCCATCAGGTCGGCCGCCGGCCCGGAGAAGACGCGGTCCTCGACAAACGGCGAGACGGCGACGACTGTCGTCTCCGCCAGCGCCGCCGGGATACCGTCGACGGCGAGCATGGGACCGATGCTCGTGACCGGGTTCGACGGACCGACCACCACCGGGTCGGCGAGCGCGTCGCGAACGGCGTCGGTCATCCTCGCCCCCGGGTGGCGGAACTCGACACGCTCGACATCCGGTTCGCCGTCGCGGGCGACCCAGTACTCCTGGAAGTGCATCCGCCCCTCGGCGGTGTGAATCAGCGTCGCCACCGGGTCGTCGCTCATCGGGAGCACCCGCCAGGGCACGTCGAGCGCGTCGGCGAGTGTCTCGGTGACGGCAGTCAGTCGTTCGCCCTCGTCGAGCAGTCCGGTCCGGGTCAGGTGGATTGCCCGGTCGCGGTCGCCGATGAGCATGAACTCGGCGACACCGGAGAAGCGCCGCCAGCGGGCGATCCGCCGCCCGGCGGTCTGTGCGTCGTCGTCGAGATAGCGGGGCCCGCCGTCGAGTCCGGCCGCGTCGGCGAGTCGCTGCAGTTCGTCGTGTGTCTCGGTCGTGTCGCCGGCGATACCCCACCAGGTGTCGCGGTCGAGTTCGCCGCCGCCGAGAAACAGCACCGTATCGACATCCGGACAGACGAGCAGTCCCCCCAGTTCCACGTCGTCACCCGTGTTGCCGACGACGGTCACCGACGAGGGCGAGAAGACCGACTCGCTGCCGGCGAGCAGTTTCGGGGTGCCCGTGCCACCCGCCAGGAAGGTTACCATGTATCGGGTTACGGCCCCTCGTTATTAACCGCTGGCATGGCGGACACGTCAGTCCGTACTCACCGCCGGACCGGTCGTGCGAGCAACTGCCCGGTGGGCTACTGTGGCGGTCAGGTCAGAACCGGGGTTAGCGTGGACTACTGTCTGTGGTGGTGTCTCGCTGACGTCGTCGACGCGGAAACTCCACTCCGACCGGGCAGACGGCCGCGACCGGTCCCGCCTGTCTACCGGTGGTACCCCCCGGTGGTCTGTGTCGTCGTTCCGTCCCGACGGGACCGTCAGTCGAGTGCCTCCACGGCCGGGTACTCACCCGTCGTGTCCCACACGCTACTGAAGTCGAATCCGGACATGGAACTCCGGGCATCGCCGCCCGTCATCTCCGCCGTTGTGAGTCCCGTCGTGCCGGTATCGGGGCCGGCGTCGATACCCACAGACTGACCTGTTGTCTTCGTATCCCAGTACGAGTCTGCCGTGTTGCCGTTCCCGTTCCCGTTGGTGCCGCCAAGTAACCCCCCGACGTGGTACTCCGCTCCATTCACTGCGACGTTGCCCACGGCATACGACGTTTCAATCTGGCCTCGGCTGAACCCGGAGAGTCCGCCCACGAACTGATGCCTCTCCTTGGCATTACCTGTGCCGTACACATCACCCGTGGCGTACGACTCGGTGATTGTTGCCGGACTCTTCCACCACTTCATATTCGTGAGACCGGTGAGACCGCCCACAAACCCCCCTCCCTCGACATCGCCTGTGGCGTACGACTCGGTGATATTGCCCAGGTTGGCCCCGACGAGACCGCCCACCTTGAGCGAGTCGCCTGTGACATCGCCTGTGGCGTAGGAGTGGGTGATATTGCTGCCGAAGTGGCCCCCGACGAGACCACCCACATCCCAGTCTGTACCGGTAACACTGACGTCAGCGGACGAGTCGGTAATATCGTCGTGGTTGCTCCCGACGAGGCCGCCCACGCCTCCGGTACCGTTGACGTTACCCTCGGCTGACGAGTCGGTGATCGTCCCCTCGTTCTCTCCGGCAAGCGCGCCAACGTTGGCTCCGTCACCGTCGACGGTCCCCTCGACCGACGAGTCCCGGATCGTTCCTGCTTCGATGTCCCCGACGAGAATTCCGGCAATACTGTATCCATTGTCGTGGGTAGCGCTGATACTGGCATCGCTGACATCGACGTTGCTCACGGTTCCCCCCTCGTTCTGAGCAATGAACCCGACATTAATTTCACCGGTGACGGTGAGGTCGACCACGTCGAGATTCTTTATTTCCGCGCCCTGCTTGAGGATATCGATGAACCCAACTTCGGTGAAGCCGGGTTGCGCTATACTTATCTCCCGAATCTCGTGTCCGTTGCCGTCGAGTGTTCCGTTGTAATTGACGCTCGTCCAGGTGCCGGACCCGCCGTTCAGCGCCTCCTGATCATACCCCGGCGAGTTCGACGTGTAGTCGTGCTGGAGGGTAATATCTTCGTCATTTTCCAGTTTCGTCCTGAGTTCCGTCCAGTTGCCCATTCCGGGGGCCTGGAACTCTTCGAGGGTGGTACTCGTATCGCCGCTCTCCCAGACGACCGAGGCGGTGCCACTCTCCTCGATTGCGACATCGATTCTTTCCCCGGCGGTCAGTGTCCGGTCACCGAACTGGTCTCGCTCGGTGTCCGGTCCGACCACGCTGAGGTCCTCGGTGCGGAGTGGGTCACCGCTCTCGTGCGTAATCGTCAGCATTCCGTCGGCGTGGCTCTCGACATCGACCATCGCCTGTGGTGGTGTCTCACCGGTGTCGGCAGAAATAAAAAACACCCCTGCAAGCGTAATCATCGAAATAACGATCGTTACTCCCACGAGGAGTCCAACCGTCACCGCCGGTGCGACCCCTCGACTCTCTCCCCTGTCCGGTGCTGCCGTACTGAGTGGACTCATGCTTCTATGTACTCCTGATAATGTATCTATCGTAATAGTTTATAAATTTATTAATTCCTGAAAGCATTGTGGGCATAACTTTGTACTAGATATCCTCGATACCCTGGCACGGCAGGGCTCGACACCCCAATGTACTGACGGTTCCAGCGTCGCCAGTCGACACCGTAGTGGAATCCTTCGATAGCCGGTCGTGCTGGCACCCGGCCCCGCCGCGTCGGCGAGTCGCCGCAGTTCGGTGGTGTCGCCGGCGATACCCCACCAGGTGTCGCGGTCGAGTTCGCCGCCGCCGAGAAACAGCACCGTATCGACATCCGGACAGACGAGCAGTCCCCCCAGTTCCACGTCGTCACCCGTGTTGCCGACGACGGTCACCGACGAGGATAAAAAGGCCGGCGAGCAGTTTCGGGGTGCCCGTGCCACCCGCCAGGAAGGTTACCATACGACTGTTTGGTCTGTCCCGTTCTTAAGCGTCCCGCGTGCCCGCCGTCCGTGTATTCGGCCAACACGCCCGCTGTCTCGTCGCGACACGTTTGGCGTCGGTCAACAGGACAGACCGGTAAGACTTTGTTTTCGACGCCCCGGTATCTCGGTGTGGACACTTGGGAACGGCGCGCACTCGGCTACCTGCTCGTTCTCCCGACGACACTCGTCGCGGTGTCGGTCGGTTACCAGGTCGGTATGCGGGTGTACGAGGGCCGTCCACGGACGGTTCTGGACGCCGTTCAGTTCACAGTCGAGTTGTTCACCACTCTCGGGTTCGACGGGGACGCGTGGACGAGTCCGGAGATGCAGGCGTACGTTGCGGTCACCGACCTGCTCGGGACGGCGGTGCTCGTCGCCGCGTTGCCGGTGTTTGTCGGTCTCGTGGCGGAGCGACTCGGCCTGTCCCGTTCCTGAGCAGTCCGCCCGTCGTCTGCGGCAGTTCGGCCGGCAACCGTTCGGCGTGTCGACGTGTCTGAATCGGTCGTAGTGGTGTCTCCCTGTGCGGGATACTCCCGTCTGCCGCGGCACCGACCACAGAGACTTTTTGTCAGTGCGCCTCGCCTGTCTGTATGGAGACGTGGAAGGCACGCGCGTCCGGGTACGTCCGCCGGGTCGGACGGCCAGCGTTCGCGTTGCTCTCTCGTATGGACACGTGGAAGCGGCGCGCACTCGGGTACCTGTTCTTTCTTTTGCTGTCACTTGTCGCGGTGTCGGTCGGCTACCAGTACGGCATGCGGGTGTACGAGGGCCGTCCACGGACGTTTCTGGACGCGTTTCAGTTCTCCATCGAGATGTTCACCACCACCGGGTTCGGTGGGGACGCCCCCTGGGAGAGCCCGGAGATGCAGGCGTACGTCGCAGTCACCGACCTGCTCGGGATGGCGTTACTGGTCGGTGCGTTGCCGGTATTTTTCGGCCCGATTCTCGAGAACGCCCTGAGTACGGCGGCCCCGACACGGGTCGACTCTGACCTGACCGACCACGTTATCGTCTGCTCGTACACCACCCGGGCGGACAGACTCGTCCGGAAACTCGAGGACAACGACGTTCCGTACGTGCTCGTGCTTTCGGACCCGGAGCGCGCAACCGATCTCTACGAGGACGGCTACCGCGTCATCAACACGGACCCGCAGTCGACCGACGGACTGGACGCGGCGGGACTCGATTCCGCGCGGGCACTCTTTGCCGACGTGTCCGACCAGGTCGACGCGAGCATCGTACTCGCGGCCCGGGAACTCTCCGACGACCTGCCGGTCGTGAGCGTGGTCGAGGAACCCGACCGGGCGCGGTACCACCGGCTCGCGGGGGCCGACCACGTTCTCTCGCCGCGCCAACTCCTCGGCGAGAGTCTCGTCCAGAAGGTGACCACGGCCCTCCGGTCACAGGTCGGCGAAGCGGTCGAACTCGACGACCGACTCGAACTGGTCGAGGTGTCGATCCGGCACGGGAGCCGGCTGGCCGGGCAGACACTGGCCGAAAGCAGGATACGCGAGCGGGCCGGCGTCAACGTGGTGGGGGCGTGGTTCCGCGGCGAGTTCGACGCCGCGCCGCCACCCGACTCGAAACTCCAACCCGGAACAGTCCTGCTCGTGTCGGGCCAACCGGACCAGCTCGAACGGCTGGTCGAACTCACACAGTCCTCGGTCCGGACGTTCAGTTCCGGCGAGACCCTCATTGTCGGAAACGGGACCGTCGGGAAGACCGTCGCCAGGGAGTTCGACGACCTCGGTGTCCCCCACACCACCATCGACCAGGTCGACATGGACGGGGTGGACGTGGTCGGTGACGCCACCGAGACGGAGACGCTCACCGCTGCCGGCATCGAGGCCGCACAGACGGTCGTGCTCGCCCTGCCCGACGACACCACCACCGAGTTCGTCACGCTCGTCGTTCGTGACCTCGCACCCGACACCGAGATCATCGCCCGCGTCCAGAAAGACGACAACATCTCCAAGACCTACCGCGCCGGGGCCGACTACGTCCTGTCGCTGTCGGCGGTCACCGGCCGGATGTCCGCGTCGTACCTGCTGGAGGACCGCGACACGATATCGATGCAACAGCAGGTCGAGGTCGCTCGGCGGACAGTCCCGTCGCTCACCGGCCAGACCATCGCCGACGCGAACATCCGCGAACAGGCTGGCTGTACCGTGCTCGCAATCCAGCGCGAGGACGAGACGGTCCTCGATATCGGACCCGAGACGCGCATCGCCGACGGGGACGAACTCGTCGTCGTCGGTGCGAACGAGGATATCCGCGAGTTCGAGCGACTGTTCACCTGAGACGGTGCTCGGTACCGTTCACGCTCCGTCGGGTTCGGACCCGGTTTCGCGTGGCGGCCCTTGCAGACTACCGGACCGGCCTGTTCCTGCAAGAGTTTAAACCGGGGACGCCCCCACGAGAACTGTGGACCCATCGCGTATCCACGACGAGTTTCCCGCCCCGGAGTTCCGGCCCACGCAGGAACAGGCACTCGCGGACATCCGCGACGCCTTTGCCGCCGGAAACGAGGTGGTACTGGTCCGTGCACCGACCGGCAGCGGGAAGTCACTGCTCGCGCGTGCGGTTGCCGGGTGTGCCGCCCGCGGGAGCGAGACCAGCGCCACCGACCCCGTCGGGGCGTACTACACGACCCCGCAGGTCTCGCAACTCGACGACGTCGCCGCCGACCCGTTGCTCGACGACCTGGCGGTCATCCGGGGCAAGAACAACTACAACTGCATCCTGCCCGGCGAGACCGACATTCCGGTCGACCGCGCACCCTGCGTCCGCGAGCGCGGGTTCGACTGCCAGGTCACGCACCGCTGTCCGTACTTTTCCGACCGCGCCATCGCGGCCAACCGCCCGGTCGCCGCGATGACACTCGCCTACTTCATGCAGACCGCCGGGTCCGACGTGTTCGGTCTCCGCGACGTCGTCGTGATCGACGAGGCCCACGGACTCGGTGACTGGGCGGAGATGTACGCCGCTATCGAACTCGGCCCGCGGACGGTCCCCGACTGGGAGGACCTGCGACCCGGTCCCGTCGCGGACCGCGACGACGCCGTGGCCTACGCACGACGCCTGCGGACGGCCTGCGAGCGCGAACTCACTGAACTGCGCCGACAGGTCGAACTCACGCCCGAGGCGGTCGCACGACGGGACCGACTGGAGGAGTTGCGGGGCGACCTCGGCTGGTTCGTCGAGGACTGCGCCGACCCCGAGAGCCCGACGACCTGGGTGGTCGACCAGCAGGAACCCGGCGGACCGGTGACGATCCGACCGATGAACCCCGAGCGGTTCCTCCGGCACACCGTCTGGGAGCGAGGCCGCCGGTTCGCGCTGTTCTCGGCGACCATCCTCGACGGTGATGCGTTCTGTGCGGGTGTCGGTCTGGACCCCGACCGCGTCGCGCTCGTCGACGTTCCGCACACCTTCCCCGTCGAGAACCGCCCGCTGTACGACGTGACACAGGGGAAGATGACCTACGACCACCGCGACGAGACGCTGCCCGCGCTCGCCCGGACGCTGGTCCGCCTGATAGAGATACGAGCGCATACCCCCGCCTTCCCGTGAGTGACGAGTGTTCAGACACCTGTCGGAACCGAGGAGCGAACAGGCGGG
>CAYZGA010000071.1:0-12555 GCA_964477945.1 uncultured Halobacteriales archaeon | reverse complement strand
CCTGTCCCTCTTCGAGGTCCGGGCCGCCGACGTCCTCCATGTGGAAGAACACGTCTTCGTCCGCATCCTCAGTGTCGATGAAACCGTAACCGCCAGTGTCGTTGAAGAAGTCAACCGTTCCTTCTGCCATTGCATCAAATCAGAGGATGCTGTCACTGATAACCCTTCCGAAGGGACAGGGCCCGTGTCGATGTGTAACAGACACAGCCCCGCAGTCTCCGGATTCTGTCGAATCGGTTCGGAGATGTCGGCCGCGGCAGGAAACGGGAAACAACTCGTGTCGTGTTTACGCACTTCGAGCGTCGCGCTCGCGGTCGGTATCGGGCGATTCGAACAACCTATCGGTAGTTTCAGGCCAGCCGGCACAGGCTCGCCGACATCTACCGTGACGCCACGATCACGACCGCACAGACCACGTCTCACGGAGCAATGACCCCCCAGACGGGTCGAGTCGAACGACCGCCCGGCCGGGGGAGAGCGCTACTTGCCCCAGAAGGGGTCGCTGGAGTGGTCAAAACCAACACGACGGTCTGGGTCAGTCCGAGTCCCTGGTATCCAGATAGTTGTTCAGCAGTTGCGGTGCTACGACGCCGACGAGAATCAGTACTCCGATCAGGACAGTGTCGCTCAGGTTCGTCACGACACGTCCTCCGTAAGCCAGTGCCAGGCCGACCGTCGCAAAGAGGAGGACGATCCTGTTTTCGCGGGAGACCATACCGTAATTTCGACGCCCGATTTTAATTATCCTATGACCTCCCTATTTACCCCAGAAGGGGTCGCGTTTCCGGTGGCGGTCGAGGTACATCGAGAGGGCCTCGCGTTCGTCGGCGGAGAGCTCCTCGAGGAGTTCCTGTTCGAGAATCTTGGCGTGTTTCTCCGGAATCTCGACCCAGAGTGTCTCGCCTTCCTTTATTTGTCGACCGACGGTGGGACCGTCGATGGAGACGGCGACGCGCTCGCCGGTCCGGGCCTCGTCGATATCCTCGCCCTCGTCCTGGATAGATTTGAGAGTGCCGACACGCTCGGGCTCGCTGTCGTCGAATCGGACGACACGGGAGTTGCGCCGGAGAAGACCGCCGCGGACCTCGACCCCGACAACGGCGGGGTCGGACTGACGGAACGTGTGGTCGGGGAGTATCTCGAACCGGGCCGGTCGGACGATTCTGTCGAGCACCTGCTCCTGCTGGGCCTCTTGGATGGCCGCGACGTGCTCCTCGTAACTCTCGACCAGCCGGTAGATAACGTCGTGTTCGAACAGCGTGACATCCTCCTGCTCGGCGAGTTGCCGGGCGTCGTCGAGCACGTCGACGTTGAACGCCAGGATCGCCTGGTGACGGTCGTTGTTCGCCGCCGCCGCCATCCGGACATCACGCGGCGCGACAGCGCCCACCTCGGCGTGCATGACCGGAATCTCGTCGTCGCCGTCGTCGTCGGCGAGCGTACTCGCGAGTGCCTCCAGACTACCGAGCGTGTCGGCTTTCACCGAGATTCCTTCCTCGACGGTCGAGACCTGTATCTCCGCTATCTCGGCCTCCACCTCGGCGATAACCTCGTCGACGGGGCGGTCACGGACCACGCGAACCGGCGCGCCGGCCATCGCGTCGTCGAGGTCGGGGGCGGCGATTTTCACCCCCTCGGCTGCGGCGACCGCATCGACCTGTTCGAACCCACCTTCGCCGCGGATCTCCGCGAGCGGTTTAGGCTGTAACAGCGCCCGGACCGTCGTCACGATGGGGTCGGGCAACCCACCGACGACGAGGGTGTCGTCCGTGCGGACCGTGCCGTCGTAGACGACAGTGTCGACTGTCGTGCCGAACCCGCGGGTGTCTTTTACCTCGAGGACAGTCCCGACACCGGGACCGCCGGCATCGACCGCCATCTCCTCGCGCAGGTACCGCTGTGAGAGCCCCATCAGCACCGTCAGCAGGTCCGGAACCCCCTCGCCGGTCTCGGCCGACACCGGTACGACACCGATGTTCGCCTGGAAGTCGGTCAGTCGCCAGTACATATCAGCCGAGAACCCCTCGTCGGAGAGCTGGCCGATGAGCTCGTACAGTTGCTCGGTCAGGTCGGACTCGACGCGGTCGCTCTGTGCCTCGATTGCGACCTTCGAGGGCCGGTCGGGAACGGGGTTCCAGCCCGGGACCGTGTCGATCTTGTTGGCGGCGACGACAAACGGCGTCTCGGTGCGCCTGAGGATGTCGACCGCCTCGTGGGTCTGTGGCTGGAACCCGTCGTTGACATCCACCACGAGCACCGCGATGTCGGCGAGTGCGCCCCCGCGCGAGCGCAGCGTCGAGAACGAGTGGTGTCCCGGCGTGTCGATAAACAGCAGTCCCGGCAGGTCGAAGTCTGTCGGGTCGACGAGGTCACCCGCGATCTCCGAGACCACGTCGAGGGGGACGGCCGTCGAACCGATGTGCTGTGTGATCGCGCCCGACTCCCCCTCGCTGATGGCCGAGCCGCGGATCATATCGAGCAGGCTGGTCTTGCCGTGGTCGACGTGGCCGAGCACCGCGACTATCGGCGTCCTGACCCCCGCTGATTCGCCCTGTGCAGTCATCGCCAAGAACTACCAGATACCAACCGGTCCCGCAAGTTAAAAGACTCGGCTCACCGTCGGGTGGGGTCGCTCGCGGTCAGTCGTCGGTGTCACCGATATCGGTCTCGGCCCCCGCCGGGCCGTCGCCGGTTCCGCCGTCGGCGGGGTCGATATCCGCCGGCAGGTCCTCGTCGGACTCCTCGATGACGCCCTCGGTCCAGCGGCCGAGGCGGAACCAGAACACCGCCACGAGGAAGGTTATCGTCGCGCCGACCGAGAATGCGAGCCAGATACCGACGACCCCTATGTCGAGACCGACCGTCACCGCGCCGACAACCGGCAGGGTCACCACACCGAACGCGAGTCCGATGGCGAGGGGGATACGGAACAGCCACCGGGCGAACAGGGAGAGTGCGAGTGCGACCTTCGTCTGTCCGGCCCCGCGGAACGCACCCTGGATGACCATCGTCCCGCCGAACAGCGCCCACGCCGGCGCGACGACGTAGATGAACTGCCGCCCCTCGGAGATCGTCTCGGCGTCACCGGTGAACAGGCCCATCATGAACTCGGGGAGGAGCAGACACAGCGCGGCGGCGGTTCCGAGCAGTGCCATCGTGCCGCCGGTGGCGACCCAGGTGACACGCCGGGCGCGAGCGGGGGTGTCCGCGCCGAGGTTCTGCCCGACACCGGTGGCCGTGGCCTGCCCGACCGCACCCGCGACCGACCAGGTGACCGACATCAGCCGGATACCGATGCCGTAGGCGGCGATGGCGGCCGCGCCGAAGGGTGTGACAAACGCCGCCATCGCGACGGCCGCGAAACTCCGCGCCCAACCGTCGAGCGTCGCCGGGTAGCCCACCGCGACGAGTTTCCGGAGCAGTCCCGGGTCGGGTCGCAGGTCACGAACGTGGAGTTGCACACCGAACCCGCCGCGCAGCAGGATAGCGACCCCGACGACGGCGGTGAGCGCCCGCGAGGCGAAGGTCGCCCACGCGGCTCCGCGCGTCCCCATCGCCGGGAACGGTCCCCAGCCGAGGATGAGAAACGGGTCGACGACGACGTTCATCCCAGCCGAGATGAACACCAGCCACATCGCCGTTCGCGTGTCACCGGCCCCCTGCAGTGCCGAGCGAAACGCGAAAAACAGGAACGTGAGCGGCAGTGTCAGAAAGATAATCTCGATGTACGCCAGCGCCTCGGTGAACACCGCACCCTCGGCACCGATGAGTCTGAGCAGTTCCTCGCGGGTGAGCCACCCGAAGATGGCGAGTGCCGCGGACACCGCGAGCGCGAGCAGTATCGTCTGTGCGACCACGCGGTCGGCCATACGCCGGTCGTCGGCACCCACGTGCTGCGAGACGAGCGCGATGGTCGCGGCGGTGATACCGACGGCCGTCGAGACGAACATCCACGAGAACGGGAACATGAGCGAGACGGCCGCCAGCGCGTCGCGGTTGACCTGGCCGACCCAGAACATATCGGCGAGATTGTACGCCGTCTGAAGCAGGTTGCCGAGCACCAGCGGCCACGCGAGGTGGAGGAGTTTCGGGGCTATCGACCCCGTTGTCATGTCGACGCCTTTCCGGTCTGCTGTTCCCACTTTTCTGATGTAGGGCGGGTAGCATCATCAAAGCGGCGCTTTCCCGTGCCGGGGTCGACATGGGAGTGTCGGGCCGAGCATCGTGTTCGCGTGGCAGTTGGGGGCCCAGCGCTTCGATGGCGGCACCGCCGGCGAACAGCGCGGTCGTCTACTTGCGGTCGGGGAGGTAGTCGCCGAGACGGTCCTCGACGAGCCCCTCGATACCGTCACCGAGGGAGTCGTCGTCGGGTTCGTCGGTGTCGCCGGGGGCCAGACGGTCGGCGACACCCCCCTCCTCGGCGGCGCGGGCGCGAAACTCCCCGAAGACGGCACCGACCAGCGCGCCGGTCGCGCCGCCGGTGCTCGCCGCCGACCGACCGAGCAGTCCGCCCGCCGCCGCGCCGAGTGCCGCGCCGATTGCTGCGTACCGTGCTCTCGTGAGTGCGTGTCTTAGTCGTCCCATACTCGACGTACACACAGCACGGACAAAAAGATACGTCCCCCGCGGGTCGAAAGAGCCACAAGCGGCCTGTTCGTACCGGTTGTATGGACATCGCAGGCACAAAAAAGAGGGTCCAGCGACTGGCCAAGGTCGCCGAGGAGAGCTACAAGAAGATAAGCGAACTGCTGGAGCGGATGGAGCGACTCCAGAGCGACCTCGAGACGACGAGCAGTCAGGTCGACCACATCGAGTACGAGCTCGCCGAACAGCGGGTCCTCCTCGAGGAACTCGCCGCGGACCGAGGGCTCGACACCGAGGAACTGCTGGCGGCGGCGGACCTGCCAGCCGAACCCGGGACCGACGAGGCGGACGAGGAACCGGGCCAGCAGGCGACCAGCAGACCCTCGGCGGGTGCCGGCGGCGAGTAGGCCAGGACTGCCCGCGGCGAGGGTTCCAGTTAGCTCGACTCCCGTGACGGCTCGTCTCAGAGGTCGTAGTTGACCTCGGGGCGGGTCACCTCGAACCCGAGTGTCCGGAGTGTTCCGGTGACGCGGGAGACGGGCGGCGTCGAGCGCGAGTCCAGCGGGTCGACCCGCTCGACGGCGCGGACCTCCCAGTCACCGTCGACGACGACAGTGGCCCGGGCGGGGATGTCGCTGTGACCCTCCCAGTCCGGGAGTCGCAGGTCGTAGGAGTCGGCGATACCGGCGTGGAAGTCGGCGACCAGCGGGAACGGGATGTCGTACTGCGCGGTGTAGGCGACGTGGCTGTAGAGGCTGTCCCCGGTCAGGCCGACGACGAGCAGGTCGGGGTGGTCGTGCCAGCCCGCCTCCCCGACAGCGCGTAACTCGGCGGTGCAGGTCGGGACGAAATCGGCCGGTTCGAACACGAGCACGGCCGCGTCGTGTTCGTCCAGCGCGGTGAACAGTTCGAACAGCTCCGCGTCACCGCCGACGACTGCCGGCTTGATGAAGTCGGGTGCCTTCTGACCGGTCGTGACCATGACACACCTCGTCGCGGGTCGGACAAGACACTGGTGGGTTCGGTCGTGTCCCGGAGACCGTGCCGGCGTCCGGGGGACGGGACCAGTGAGAGGGGAGGCGTGCTCCCGTCACCGGTTGGGGAGCACGTCGTCGCGAAAGCGGGTGACGTGCTCGAGTTCCTCGGGGTGGAACTGGTCGTCGTCGAACGCGCGCTTTGCGATAGAGCGGAGGTGGACCTCGTCGGCCCCGTCGACGATACGGAACGCGCGGACGTTCTCGTAGAAGTCCGCGAGCGGGAGGTCCTTGCCGATGCCGTTACCACCACACACCTGCACGCAGGTGTCGATGATATCCTGGACCGTCTCGGCGGTGAAGACCTTGGACATAGCAACCTCGACGCGGGCGCGGTCCGCTGTTGTGAGTGTCCGGGCGGCGTGGCGCACCATCGTCCGGGCGGCGTGCAGGCGCATCTCGGCGTCGGCGATATCGAACCGGAGTGACTGCTTGTCGGTCAGCGGGTCGCCAAAGGCCGTTCGCTCGCTCATGTACGTTCGCGCGATGTCGAGCGCGCGGTCGGCCATCCCGATAAACCGCATACAGTGGGTGAGACGGGCGGGGCCGAGACGCTGCTGTGCGATGGAGAGACCGGCGTTTTCCGCCCCGAGCATGTTCTCCGCGGGGACGCGAACGTCGTCGTAGACAATCTCGGCGTGTGAGAGACCAGACTCGCCCATGTGGGGAACGTCGCGCTGAATCTCGACCCCGTCGGCGTCGGTGGGCACGAGAAACAGTGACGTTCCGACGTAGGGGTGGGCGTCGTGGTCGGTGCGGGCGACGACGATGAGCACGTCGGCGTCACTGCCCTGTGTCGTCCACCACTTGTGCCCGGAGATGACGTACTCGTCGCCGTCGGTCTCGGCTGTGGTGCGTATCTGTTTCGGGTCCGACCCCGCACCGGCCATCGGTTCGGTCATCGAGAACCCCGACGAGAGTTCACCGCGGGCAAGCGGCCGGAGCCACCGCTCTTTCTGTGCCTCGGTGCCCGCGAGTTCGAGAATGTGCATGTTGCCCTCGTCCGGGGCGGCAACGTGCATCGCTCGCGTGGCGAGCAGACTCCGGCCGGCCTGTTCGAACACCGGCAACAGGTCCTCGAACGCGAGTCCGAGTCCGCCGTACTCCTCGGGGAGTTGCGGCGCGAACACCTCGCGTTCGCGTGCTGTCTCGCGCAACTCCTCGACGAGCGCGTCGAGTTCGGCGGCTCTGCTGACCTCCTCGCGCGCGTCACGGCCGCCCAGCACTGCCCGCTCGCGAGGCAACACCACCTCGTCGAGGAACGTCTCGACCCTGGCGGCAACCGCCCTGCCACGCTCCGTGTCGCGGTACTCGATATCCATGTTTCCGGTTACGCGGCACCGGTGTTAACTCTTGCAGGTGCCCGCCCCCGGCATCGCGCCGCGAGACCAGCGACGTGCCCCGATGCGGTTGCGACTGACCCCAGCGGTGGTCGATCACCACCCCGTCGGGGGCGTGTCGTCGCCCGACCCGTCTCGGGAGAGGCCACACGGTTATATGCGCGGGATATGAATCAAAGGTACATGGGTGTCGAGGACTCGAATCCGCTGCTGGGTTTGTACGAGAGCAACATCGGGGCGGCGTCGACCGGGGACGAGGCGTACGGGTACTGGCTGTTCGTCATCGGGTTGTTCACGGCGTTTCTCGGTCTCGTCGTCGTCCTGCCGACGGGGGCGGGGGACACGGTCCGTGGTGTCGGCATCGGTGTCGCGGCAATCGGTCTCGTGTTACTGCTCGTCGGGCCGGTCATCCGGTTGCCGCTTCCGGACACCGCGACGACTATCGCGTACGTCGGTGCACTCGTGTCCGGTCTCGGGGCCGTGTGGTTCACGCTAGATTTCTCCCGGGGCCGGTGGTCCTCGGAGTTCGAGAACAGCGAACCGTTTATTCTCGGTCTGTACGGCCTCGGCATCTTCATCATCGCGGTGGGGAGTGTCGTCACGCCGTTTCTACAGGAGTACCGCGAACAACAGGAGAGCAACGAGACAGCGGCCCCGGGCGAAGAACAGTCCGACAGCGACGAGGGGACCGGGAATGGCGGTGACACCGGTCGGACACTGCTCCGGACAGAGTTGCAGCACATCCAGCACAGCAGGTCACAGTTCGAACTCTACGAGGCGGACAACGAGCACCGCTGGCGACTCCGCCGGAACAACCGGGACGTGGTCGCCGAGTCGGGGCAGGGCTACCCCTCGCGCCGGGAGGCCAGACAGGCACTCAGCAGGGTGCGACGCGACGTACCCGGTGCAGCGCTGGTCGAACCCGACCGGGCGGCCACGGTATCGGGCGAGGGTGCGACGGCACCACAACTCACAGGCGACGAGAGTCGCGCCACCTTCGAGACCTACGAGGACGTCAACAATCGCTTCCGGTGGCGACTCCGCCACGACGACGACGAGATACTCGCAGACAGCGCGACGGCCTACGCCTCTGACACCACCCGAGACAGGGTGGTCCGGTACGTTCGTCAGTTCGCACAGACGGCCGACTACCTGCGACTCGACCCGGCCGCGTTCGAGATTGCCCGTGACCGCTCCGGACGATTCCGGTGGCGACTGCTGTACAGTGACGGGACTGTCCTCGCCGAGGCCGACGAGGGCTGTCGCTCCCCACAGCAGGCACGCAAACGGGTCGCCGCACTCAGGCAGGCGGCGAGCGAGGGCCCTGACGCCTTCGGGGTCGACGGCGACGGTGACGGCTTTCGCTGGCGACTCGTCTCCGGGAACGGGACCGTCGTTGCCGAGTCCGAGAAACACTACGACTCGGAGCAGGCGGCCGCGGAGGGCATCGAACGGCTCTGCTGGTCCGCCCCGGACGCGACCGTGCTGGACATCGGTAGTGCCGTCTTCGAACTCTACGAGGACGGTGACGCGTACCGCTGGCGACTCCGGCATCGAAACGGTTCCGTGCTCGCGGTTGCCGGCGAGTCGTTCCCCTCCTGGAGCGCGACCAGCGACAGCGCGCGCAGTGTCAAGCGCAACGTCCCCGGTGCCGACACCGAACCCGTGACCGAGTAGCGACCACCGGACGCCAGCACGGACCGGTGTCTCCGAGCGCGAGACCGCAACGTGGCTCTCTTATCCCGACAGACGAAATAAGCGTGATGGCAATGAGTGCGTGTTGCGGTCCGTGTGCTCGGACAGACCAGACGAGCGTCCCGCCGGGGGGGACGGACCCGTGACTGTGTCGTCGGTTTGCAGGTGTCGGGGACAGTGCGCTGTCACGCGAACCGCGAGTGAGTCGGCGAAATGAGCCAACGTGTCACCGATGACGAGGACCCTGCGCCCGCATGAGCCGGAATCGCAGGGTCATCCTCGCGGCGCTGTGTGTCGAGGCGGTGGCGCTGGTCTCGGTTGTCGTCTACGGATATCTCGCGATAGTGGCCGTCGCCGTCCTGTACTGGATAGATCTCCTGTTCCTGATGGGTCGGGTAGGCGTACAGCGGCTGTTCGCGCGGCCGACGAGAGGTGTCGAGATAGCCCGGTTGCTGATTCCGTTCCGTCTGTTGAAACACAAGCGCGGGACGGTCACACTCACCGACCGTCTGCCGCCGGTCTACCCGAAGAACGTTCCGGTCGCGACTGTGACACTCTGGACGAGCGGAATAATATCGGTTCCGACAGTGTTCGTCGTGGCTTTCGCCCTTCCCGGAGCGTTCTGGAGCAACCCGGCCACGCCGCTCCTGCTCGTCGGCGGGGCTGTCGCGGCGGCGGCGAAGTCGTGGCTGTTACTCCGGGAACACGCCGCCACGGGGGCACACGAGCACGAGCCACCAGTCGCGGTCAACCCGTGGAAACGACAGTTCCTGTTCGCCCTCTACGCCGTGGTGCTGTACATCGCCGCCGAGTCGACCGTATCGAGTGTCGCGGAGAGCGGTATCGAGGGCACGCGGCCCGGCGTGATGACCGTGGCTGTTCTCTGTATCGGTCTCCGACTCGCGTACAGTGTTCGCGCCTCGCGCACGAGATTCGGGACCGATACCGGGTCAGAGGGTCAGTACCGCGAGACAAAGCCGAGTGCCGACCGGGCAATCTCGTGGCTCCGGTCGAAGGCCCCGGACCGTGAGGTGGTCGTGCTCGAACCGCCGGCGACGCCGGACGAGCAACCGTTCGAGACGGTCGAGCCGGAATCGAGGTCGGTGTTTGCCGCAGGCGTGCTAAACGCGTTGGTTGCCGGTCTGGTGGTCGACGACCGGATCAGCGACGCCGGACTGAGCCTCCGTGTGCTGATGCTGTTTTATCTGCTGTTCTCGGTGCTCTTCCTGCTCGACGGGGGTGTGGCCCCGTTCCTGTTCCTGAACGGGGTCGTGCTCGGCCTGCTCGCGGTGCTGTCGGCGCTGAGTGTCGTGCACACCCGACTCGCGCTCGGCAGGGTCGAGTACCGCCTCTACGACGCCGGGGTGATGGCCTACGACAGGGCACTCGAGGAGCCACAGTGGGCGGTGCCGTACGACTGCATCCGCGATATCTCGGTCGAGCGCGGGGCGTTCGGGAGTCCGCTGTGGCTGGATACCGGGACGGTGTCGTTCGAGCGTACCGACAGCCCCTGCGAGGCTGCCCTCGCCGACCGGGAGCCGCGCTCTTCACTCGCGTTCGTGCCCGAACCGGAGCGTGTCGCCGAGTTGCTCCGGTCTCGCGGGCGGCGGTAGGCGGTCGTTCACCAGGGCACCCGGGCGGGTGTGCCGCTCGGTTCGCCCTCACGTCGCCCGGTCCGCACCTGTCGGGGCACAGTACCGGGGACGAGGCGGCCACAGCCCGCCGAAAGGAGAGTGTTAAGTGGTTCCGTTGGGTAGTAGCGTGCACTATGGCAAACGGCAAGTACGCCGCGCGAAAGCTCAAAAAGGACCGCCAGAAACACCGGTGGTCCGATTCGGATTACGCGCGCCGCGCACGGGGACTCGGCGAGAAGTCCGACCCGCTGGAGGGTGCCCCGCAGGCGCGGGGTATCGTCCTCGAAAAGATCGGTATCGAGGCGAAGCAACCGAACTCCGCGATTCGAAAGTGTGTCCGGGTGCAACTCATCAAGAACGGCAAGCAGGTGTCCGCGTTCTGTCCGGGCGACGGCGCAATCTCATTTATCGACGAGCACGACGAGGTGACCATCGCCGGTATCGGCGGTGCAAAGGGCCGTGCGATGGGTGATATCTCCGGTGTCAACTACAAGGTCGAGAAGGTAAACGGCGTATCGCTCATCGAACTGGTGCGGGGCAACACGGAGAAACCGGTCAGATAAGATGTCGACAGAACAGCCAGACCCCGACGCGCCCGGCGACGAGGACAGTTCGGCCCGCCTGTTCGGGCGGTGGCCGGTCGAGAGCATCGAGTTCCGCGACGTCTCCACGGAACGGTACATCACCGTGACGCCGGTTGCACACACGATGGGCCGCCACGCCGACAAACAGTTCAAGAAAAGCCAGATAAGTGTCGTCGAGCGACTGATCAACCGGCTGATGCAGACCGAGGAGAACACCGGCAAGAAACAGCTCACGACGCGGATGGTCCGCGAGGCGTTCGATATCATCAACAACCGGACGGGTGAGAACCCGGTGCAGGTGCTCGTGCACGCCGTCGAGAACGCCGCGCCGCGCGAGGAAACCGTCCGCCTGAAATACGGCGGTATCTCGGTCCCGAAGGCCGTCGACATCTCCCCGCAGCGCCGGGTCGACCAAGCACTCAAGTTCATTGCCGAAGGGGTCCACAACGCCACGTTCAAGTCCGAGACAGACGCCGCCGAGGCGCTGGCCACCCAACTCCTCGGTTCGGCCGACAACGACGTCAACACCTACCCGGTCGAGCAAAAAGAGGAAAAGGAGCGCGTCGCCGCCGCCGCCCGGTAGACCGCGCGTGCCGGACAGTCCTGCCTGCGCTTGCCGCCGGTTTCGCCCCTGCCGACATATCTCCCAGGTGTGTTCAAAGCGCTCACCGACCTGCCTCGTGAGCGGTGGGCCGGCCACCTATCGCGGACTGGTCAGGCGAGAGACACACCGACACAGCAACCACTAAACCGGTCGGGGGAGAACAGGTGGTATGGCGTACGCGCTACCGAGCGAGGCCGAGGAGTGGATCGGCGAGTACCAGGTCAAACTCAACGAGTCAGAGGAGTACACCGAGGCCGGCGAGGGGTGGGGTGTCGGGTTCAACGGTGACTTCCTGTTTCACATCCAGCCCGACAGCAGTTACAGCGGCGACCCGGTGTACCTTTACATCGTCGTCGAGGACGGCTCCTGTCACGACGCGTACGTGACCGACGACCCGGACGGCGAGGACTGGGGCTTTGCGTTCCGTGGTGGTGCCGGGAACTGGAAGAACCTCATCGAGGGCGACCTGGACCCGGTCGAGGGGATGATGGACGGCACGTTCGACCTGGACGGGGATATGCAGAAGGTGATGCAGTACAGTCAGGCGGCGGTGGTGATGACGGAACTCGCGAGCGATATCGACACCGAGTTCGAGTTCTGACCGCCCGGCAGGGGCAGACAGATTGTCGTCGGGTTTCCCGCGACTGGCAAGGTTCGCCACGGACAGCAACATATAACCCCACGGCGACCAACTATAATTTGATGCCAACCGTAGAATACCTGAACTACGACGTCATCGACGACAAGGGCTGGGACATGTACGACCCAGACGTCTTCGAGAAAGCCGCCGACGCAGGACTCTCCAGCGAGGATTACGGTACGCTCGACGTACGCCAAGGCGAGTACATCCTCGAGGCAGCAGAGGCACAGGGTTATGACTGGCCGTTCTCGTGCCGTGCGGGGGCGTGTGCGAACTGCGCTGCTATCGTTATCGACGGCGAGATTAACATGGATATGCAGCAGATTCTCTCCACCGAGGAGGTCGAGGAGAAGAACGTCCGGTTGACCTGTATCGGGTCCGCCGAGACCGACGAGGTGAAGATCGTCTACAACGCGAAACACCTCGACTACCTCCAGAAC
>CAYZGA010000070.1:2940-12566 GCA_964477945.1 uncultured Halobacteriales archaeon | reverse complement strand
ACATCGGCCGACAGCCGGTGTTGCTCGGCCGGTCGATGGAGAAGTACTCCGGGACCGCCGAGCGTCTCGACTTCGTCGACTTTCCCGAGGACCTCGGGATGTACGGTCACCGCAAGTCCGTCGACCGGACGTTCAAGCGCATCATGAAGGAGGGCAAGGGTGAGTTCCTGCCCATCGTGACCGGTCACCAGGGTGAACCCCGGGCGATGCTCACCCGGATGGGCCGGGGCGAGACACCGTACGAACTCGAGGACGGTGACAAGGTGGTCTTCTCGGCGCGGGTCATCCCCGAGCCGACAAACGAGGGCCAGCGTTACCAGGCCGAGCAACTGCTCGGGATGCAGGGGGCCCGTATCTACGACGACATCCACGTCTCGGGGCACCTCAACCGGGAGGGCCACTACGAGATGCTCGACACGCTCCAGCCACAGCACGTCATCCCGGCCCACCAAGACCTGAGCGGCTTCTCGTCGTACGTCAACCTGGCCGAGAACCAGGGCTACTCCGCGGGCAGGGACCTGCACATCACACGCAACGGCCAGCTCGTCCAGCTGGTCGACTGAGATGTCCGGACCCCGGGACGTCGAGGGGGCGCTGGAGCGACGCCGCGAGGTAGTCAACGAGGCGCTGGCCGAGTCGGTGCCGGCAGTCGTCCCCGAGCGACTGCAGGACGCGACGGCACACCTGCTCGAGGCCGGCGGCAAGCGACTCCGGCCGTCGATTCTCCTGCTGTCCGCCGAGGCGCTCGCCGGACTCGACCCCGAGACGGCGAGTTACCGGCAGCTACCAGCCGTCGACGCGAGTCCGGTCGACGTGCTGTCTGCTGCCGTGAGCATCGAGTTCGTCCAGACGTTTACGCTCATCCACGACGACCTCATCGACAACGACGACGTCCGTCGGGGAGCACCGGCTGTCCACAACGAGTACGACGGCTCGATGGCGATTCTCGCCGGTGACGTGCTCTACGCGAGAGCCTTCGAGGTGTTGCTCCAGACCGGTGCGTCGCCCGAGCGGTCGCTCCGGGCGGTCGGTCGACTGGCGGGTGCCTGCACGGAGATCTGTGAAGGACAGTCCGTCGATATCGCCCTCGAACGGGGTGATACCGCCACCGCCGAGGAGTACCTCGATATGATAAACCGGAAGACGGCGGTGCTGTTTGCCACCTCGGCGTGTCTTCCGGCGATACTGCTCGGCCACGACGACGCGGTCGAACCGCTCGCCGCGTACGGGCGTGACGTCGGGCAGGCGTTCCAGATCTACGACGACCTGCTCGACCTGACCACGTCCACCGAGACGCTCGGGAAACAGCGCGGGAGCGACCTCGTCGAGGGCAAACAGACGCTCGTGACCACCCATGCCCGCCAGCAGGGTGTCGACATCGACGGGTTACTCGACGACGAGACGACCGAGAGTGTCACCGACGCCGAGATAGACGACGCCGTCGATGTGCTCGCGGAGGCCGGCAGTCTCGCGTTCGCCAGTGACCGCGCCCGCGAGTACGTCGAGCGCGGGAAGTCCCACCTCGATGCGCTTCCCGACGGCGAGTCGCGGCGACTGCTCGCCGACACCGCCGACTACCTCGTCGAACGGGAGTACTGAACGGCACGCGCTCGCCGTGCGCGCAGTCGTCGACAGCCCAACCTACCCGATGAGCACGTTACTGCTCCCCGCGGAGAACTCGTTGAGCGTGACCTCGCCGTCGATTATCTCGAGGTAGGTGTTCTCGACGATGCTGTCCGGACTGCGACCGGTCCAGCACCCGGAGTTCGCGTACCGCTCGTCGACGCCGGGCAGGTGGGTGTGACCGGCCACGACGAACTCGTCGTAGCTATCGAGCAGAATCTCCTTTACCGACTCCTGGCTGGTCGCGATCGGCTCGACGCCGGCCATCGCCGGCGGCTGTGCGGGTGCAACGTCGTTCAGGTCCGCGTCGTCGACCAGCGACTGCCAGGCCGCCCGGTACCGCGCCTCCAGGTCCGGCGTGTCGATGGTCGTCGAGTCGGCGGTGTACAGCGGACCGCCCCCTTCGAGGGCGAGATAGCCCACCTCGGTCGGCCCGGTCGACGTGACCGACACGCCGCCGGTATCGATTCCCTCGGTAGCCAGCGACGGTCCGGCGGTCTGCGGGGCCGCGAGCACCGCCGGCCGGTCGAGAAACGTCCGGTCGAACCCGATTGTTCCGGCGGTGCCGACAGACGAGACGCCGACTTCCCCGCGCTGGCCCCGAACGGTCAGCCCCCCCGACCCGACTGCGGCGAACCCCACCGTCCGGGCAGCGCCGTCGAGACGGACGTCGAACCCGAGTTCGGTGACGTTTCGTACCTGGACGCTATCGGGGGTTGGTCCGGCCCGGACATCGGTCGGCCGAACCCTCCCCCGACTGCCCGACCCCGCGCTGGTGAACACAACCGGCGGCGCGTCGAACGGTTCGGTGAAGCTGACCGTCTGCCACCCCTCACCGGCGGTCGTGCGCCGCGCCTCGACGGGTGTCGACCCGCCGAGAACGTGACGTCCTCGCTCGAACACCGCGTACGTGACCGGGCCGCTCCCGTCGAGACGGAGCGTCGACGTGTCGGTGCCGGCGACCGATTCGACACTGGCGTTCACCCGGCCGCCCGAGGTGACCACCACCGGGTCACTGTAGGCCGCCCCGAGACGAACGGTCCCCGAGTCGCCGGTGACCGTCGTCGTCCCGACCTCGCCGGCCTGCGCCCACGGTTCGAGCCCCTCCCACCAGCCGAGCAGGTTCAGCAGCAACGACCCGAAGGCGTCGGTTCCCTTGCACAGCAGGTTGCTCACGATGTCGTAGTGTATCGGGTCGGCGTCGTCGCCGTGGACCGCGACGAACTCCCGGTCGCCGCTCTCGAAAAAGAACTCGTCGGCGAACTCCCAGGGTGACCCCGGCGCGATACCGTCGTTTGTTCCCTTGCCGATGGTCTTGAACCGGCTGTCGTGGTTCCCCGAGACGAGGGTCACGTCGATGCCGTCCGTCTCGAACTGTTCGAGTTGGCTGGTGAACCGGCTGAACTCCACCAGCGCCGAACTCATGCCGCGAAACCACATCTCCACGAAGTCGCCGGCGATTATCAGCGCGTCCGGGTCCAGCGCCGGCAGCTCCTCGAAGAGAAACGCCTCGAAGCTCTCGTCGTTCGCGTACGGCGACCCGAGGTGGGTGTCGCTCACGACGACGTAGTGCTCGGCGTCCGGGTCGGCTGTGGCCGCCCCCAACCCGAGTGCCCCGGCACCAACGACACCTGACGTCTGCACGAACCTCCGTCTGTTTAGATCAAAATCCCCATTGCGTGTCACAGGTTGTCACTCCGTCACATATGTCTGGTGCGTGGGATATAAACGTTCTGCATATCCGGCGGGTCGTGACCCATCTCGCCCGGACTCCGGCCGACCGGGACACCGGAAACTCCGCCGAGATGGTGTGTCACCCGGACTGTGGGTCGACCCTCACCCCGTGTCGGACTGTGTGACTGTCACGTTCGCAACCTGGTACGTCCGGTGTCAGGTATCGGATACGCGATGCCCGCCCGTCACTGCTCGGCGAGCCAGACGAGCAGGCCCTTCTGTGCGTGCATCCGGTTCTCGGCCTGGTCCCAGGCGAGGTGGTCGCCCTCCATCAACTCGTCTGTCACCTCCTCGCCACGGTGGGCGGGCAGGCAGTGCAACAGCGGTCGGTCACCGAGTCGCTCCCGGGTGACCTGGAACCCCTCGAACGCCCGGAGTTTCTCCGCTCGCCGTTCCTCCTCGCCCATACTGACCCAGACGTCGGTGTAGACCACGTCGGCGTCGGCGATGGCCGCGTCGGGGTCGGTTGTCTCCGCCGGTGGACTGTCCAGTCCGAGCGCCCGTCGCCGGACATCGTCGTCTATCTCGTACCCCTCGGGTGTGGCGATGGTCAGGTCGAGGTCGGTCATCGCCGCGCCGAGTGTGAGTGACTGACAGACGTTGTTGCCGTCACCGACCCACGCGACCGAGACGTCGAGTGTCCCGAACTGGTCGCGGATGGTGAGCAGGTCCGCGAGCGTCTGACAGGGGTGTGCCCGGTCGCTCAGCCCGTTTATCACCGGGACCGTCGCGAACTCGGCGAGTTCCACCACGTCGGCGTGGTCGAACACCCGTGCCATGAGGAACTCGCCGTACCGGGAGAGCACACGTGCGGTATCCCGCAGCGGTTCGCCGTGGCCGAGGTGGATGTCGTCGGGACCGAGAAAGATCGCGTGACCGCCGAGTTGCGTCATCCCCGTCTCGAAGGATACCCGTGTCCGCGTCGAGGGTTTCTCGAACACCATCGCCAGCGTCTGGTCGGCGAGCGGGGACCCCGTCTCGCCCGCCGCCCGCAGTTGCTCGGCCCTGTCGAGAACGGCGTGCAGTTCTGCCCGGGTGAGGTCGTCGATGTCGACGAGATGCGTTGTCACAGGAGTTGCTCCGTGACATCGACGAGTACCGCCACCGACTTATCGTATTCGGGAAGTGGTAAGCGCTCGTCGGGGGCGTGGTCGAAGTTCGAGTCGCCGGGCCCGTAACTGACGGTGGGCACCCCCCAGGCGTTCGCGAAGACGTTCATGTCGCTGGTGCCGGTCTTGCGCAGCATCCGGGGGTCGCCGTCGTGGCGGCGGATGGCCCCGCGAAACGCCCGTGCCACCGGTGTCCGGGGGCTCTCCATCACCGGTTCCACCATATCGTGCCAGTTGACGGTGCCGCCCGCGAGACAGCCGTCTGCCACCTCGCGGACCGAGTCGGTGGTGTACCGCGGCGGGACCCGCAGTTTCACCTCCATCGTCGCCTCCACCGTGAGCCCGTCGTCACCGAGTCCGCCGTCGATGCCGACCGGCTTGCAGGTGACCCGCTCGAACACCGGGACGTACTCGTCGTGCTCGAACTCCGCCTCCACCCGGCCCCACCAGTCCATCGCGTCCTGGATGGCGTTGTTACCGGGCCGCGAGGAGTGTCCCGACTCCGATGTGCCGACGTAGGTCCCTCCGAGGATACCCCGGTAGCCGAGTGTCACCCCGTCCCACCCGGACGGCTCCCCGTTTATTACCGCGTCGGGGACCGACTCGCGGTGCTCGACGACGTGGCGACTTCCCCGGGAGTCGACCTCCTCGCCGACCACGCCGACGAAACTCGCCCCCGTCCGGACCGCCGCCGTGGCCAGCGCGGCGAGTGCACCCTTCGCGTCGACACTCCCGCGACCCCAGAGCACGTCACGCCCCTCGTCGTCTGTCTCGACACGGACCGGGATGTCCCCGGGCACCGTGTCGATATGCGAGGTCAACATGACACCGTCGTCCGCGGGGGCGCGGACGTTGCCCGCATCGTCGCGCCAGACCTCGCGGTCGTGACGCTCGAAGAACTCGACCAACTGGCGCGCACAGGGACCCTCGTTGCCCGACACCGACGGGACGCGAACGAGTTTCACCAGCAACTCGCGTGCCTCGGTGGTCTGGATGCTCATCACAGCACCTCTGCGAGCGCGTCGACCACCTCGTCGGCGTGCCCCCGGTCGATTGTCAGCGGCGGCAGCAGGCGCACCACCGTCCGGCCGGCCGGCAGTGCCAGCACGCCGTGGTCGAGTGCGAGGTCACGCAGGACGCGGTTCGCCCCCCGACGCACCTCGATTCCGACCATCAGCCCCTCGCCGCGGACCTCCCGCACCGAGTCACCGAGTCGCGTCCGCAGTTCCTCGCGCAGGTACGTCCCCACCGCCGCGGCGTTGCCCGGCACGTCCTCGTCGACCAGTGTCGACACTGTCGCCTCCGCCGCGGCCGAGATGACCGGCCCGCCGCTGAACGTCGAGGCGTGAGAGCCGTAGTTCTCGGCGATCCAGTCCCGGCACAGCGTCGCGCCGACGGGGAACCCGTTGCCGAGCCCCTTCGCGCTGGTCACCATGTCCGGCACGACGCCCGCGCTCTCGCAGGCCCACACCGTTCCCGTCCGGCCCATCCCGGTCTGTACCTCGTCGAACACGAGCGCCGCACCGACTGCCTCGGTCGCCTCCCGGGCGCGTTCGAGAAACGCCGTCGACGCCGGGTTGATACCACCCTCGCCCTGAATCGGCTCGACGAGCACCGCCGCCGTCTCGTCGTCCACCTCCTCTGCGAGCGCGTCGGGGTCGTCGTAGGGAACAAACGACACGTCGCCCATCAGCGGCTCGTACGGTTTCTTGTACTTGTCCTTCCAGGTGGTCGCGAGCGAGCCCATCGTGCGGCCGTGAAAACCGCGGACGGTGGCGACGATCTTCGAGTTGCCCGTCGCGGCCCGGGAGAACTTCAGCGCCGCCTCGTTTGCCTCGGTCCCCGAGTTGCAGAGCCAGACCTTCCCGATATCGCCGGGGGCGACCGCCGCGAGTCGCTCGTACAGCCGTGTCCGTATCTCCACCGGGTACGATGCCTGCACGTAGGTCAGCCGACCGAGCTGGTCGGTGACCGCATCGTGAACGGCGTCGTGACTGTGCCCGAGCGGCACGCAGGCGTAACTCGCGCCCATGTCCAGGTACTCCCGACCGCTGTCGTCGTAGAGGTACGCACCCTCCCCCTCGACGAGTTCGATTGGCTTCTCAGAGAAGACGAACCCACTCATTTGGTTACCCCTCCGGCGTGGTCTGACTTGTCACCATCGCTCCCGTTGTCCGTGCTGGCACTGCTGTCGCTGTCGGCGACCCCGTTCCCGTTGTCACGGTTGCCACCGGTGCTCTCACCACGCCCGTCCTCTGTCCTGCCCAGCGCGCTCGCGAGCACGTGGGTCCCGCCGCCGTCGAGTGCGGCCCGAACCGGTCGGTCGGCGTTCGCGTCGGCGACGACTGCCCGCGGTGTGCCGGCGTCGAGTGCCTCCTCGATTGCCATCAGTTTCCGGCTCATGAACCCCTCGGCGGCGGCGTCGAGTCGCTCCCAGTCGGCGGGGGTCTCGACACGCTCTATCAGGGTTGTCCCGTCGTCGGGGTCCGCGAGCACTCCGGGCACGTCCGAGAGCAGTACCAGCACCGCGTCGAGTTCGCCCGCGATGGCCGCCGCCGCGCGGTCGGCGTCGGTGTTGACCGGGGTCACGACCTGCTCGCCGTCGCGCTCCTCGTGCCCGGCCATCGGCGGACTGACCACCGGGGTGTAGCCCTCCCCGAGCAGTGTCTCCAGCAGATCGGCGTCGACCGACCGGAGACTGCCCGAGTGGTCGCCGCGACGTATCTTGCGTTTCCCCTCCGCCAGCACGCGGACGGCGGACTGGCGCGGACCGGCGAGCAGTCCCCCGTCCACGCCGGAGAGTCCGACGGCGTCGACCCCCTCAGTCCGGAGGCCGGCCACGAGTTCGGTGTTCAACAGCCCCGGCAGCACCATCTCGAACACCTCCATCGTCTCGGCGTCGGTGAACCGGCCGACCACCCCCGAAGGGGTCTCGACGTACTCGGGGTCGATGCCGAGTCGCTCCAGTGTCTCGTCGACCGCTGTCGACCCGCCGTGGGCCAGTACGACCTCGTGCTCCGACTCACCGCTGTCGACCAGCGCTGCGACATCCGCGAGCGCACCGGCGGGGTCGACCGCGCGTGCCCCGCCCACCTTGACGACCACCCTCACGGTGCCCCCACCGGGTGGAGTCCGGTAAACTCGAGTCCGGTCGTCTCCTCGATACCGAGTGCGACGTTCGCGGCGTGGACCGCCTGCCCCGCCGACCCTTTCATCATGTTGTCTATCGCCGCAAAGGCGACGACACGCCGGTTGCCGGGGTCGGTGTCGAACCCGACCTCGGCACGGTTGGTCCCCGCGACGGCCTTCGGCTCGGGGTACCGGTAGACACCGCCGCCACCGGCGACCGTCTCGACGAACGGCTCGTCGGCGTAGCGCCCCCGGTAGGCCGCCCAGAGGTCCGACGTCGAGACCGGCTCCCCGGGGAAGACGTGACAGGTCGCCGCCGCGCCGCGCACCATGTCGACCGCGTGGGCGGTGAAGGCCACCTCCAGACCCAGAAACTCCTGTATCTCGGCCTCGTGGCGGTGACCCGTCGGCGCGTACGGCCGGACGATACCCGACCGCTCGGGGTGTGAGGCGGCGTCGCCGCCGCCCGCACCGCCCTCGCTCGACCCGACCTTCACGTCGACGACGACCCGCGCGTCGTCACCGAGCAGGCCCGCCTCGACGAGCGGGAGCAGACCCAGCATCGTCACCGTCGCGTTACAGCCACCCGCCGCAATCAGGTCCGCGCCCGGCAACTCCTCGCGGCCGAGTTCCGGCAGCGCGTACACCGCCTCGTCGAGCATCCCGGGCCGCGTGTGACCGTCGTACCACTCCTCGTACTGGCGCTCCGTGGAGAGTCGGAAGTCCGCCGAGAGGTCGACCACCGTCTCCGCGGCCGCCCGGTAGCGGTCTATCTCCTCCATCGCGACGCCGTGAGGGGCCGCCGAGAACAGCACGTCCACCGTCGATAGCTCGCCGGGGTCGGAGAACCGCAGGTCCATCCCCCGGAGATTGGGGTGGACGTAGCCCACCGTCTTGCGCGTCTTCGAGCGACTCGTCGCCTGCACCACCTCGAACTCGGGGTGACCCGCGAGCAGGCGCAACAGTTCGCCGCCGGTGAACCCGCTCCCGCCGACGACACTCGCGGTGTGTGTCACGCGTCCACCCCCTGCGGTTCGAACCGAGCCTCCAGCCAGTCGACGACCCGTCCGGGGACATCGACAGCCGCCACCTCGTTCAGCGCCTTGAACTCGACGGTGTGGTTCACCTCGTGGACGGTGTACCCGTCGTCACCGGTCTCCATCAGGTCCACGCCGAGCAGGCCGCCGCCGACGGCGTCACTCGCCCGCGCGACGACCTCGCGCACCTCGTCGTCGACGTCGAACCGGGCGGTCTCGGCACCCGTTGCGGCGTTTGTCAGCCAGTGGTCGGACCGGCGGGTCATCGCGGCGACCGGTTCGCCGTCGACGGCGAGCACCCGGATGTCCCGGCCCGGCTTGTCGACGAACTGCTGGATGTAGAAGATCTTGTGCTCGTAGTGACCGAGTGTCTCCTTGTGTTCGAGCACGGCCTCGGCCGCCGAGCGCGAGTCGAGTTTCGCCATCAGTCGCCCCCACGAGCCGACCACCGGCTTGAGCACGCAGGGGTAACCAAACGACTCGACTGTCTCCATCGCCGCGTCGGTGGTGAACGCAACCTCGGTGGTCGGCGTCGGCACGCCGGCCCCCGAGAGCGCCAGACTCGTCCGCACCTTGTTCGCACAGACCGTCGCCGTCCCGGGGGCGTTGACCACCGGGACGCCGTAGGCCGCCGCGAACTGGGTGACGTGGACACTCCGACTCGTGGCGAGACACCGGTCGACCAGCACGTCCAGACCCGCGAACGACTCGGGCGGCTCGGTCAGGTCGAACCGCTGCCGCCGGACGTCGATCTTGGTGACCTCGTGGTCGCGCTCGCGCAACTCCCCGAGCAGGAGCTTCTCGTCTCTCCGGATCCGCGAGTAGAGCACGCCGACGTTCACAGCTGCACCCCGTCGACGTTCTGTTCGCTTTCCGTTCCATCTCCGACTCCGACTCGCCCGAGCGCGCCACACACCTCCCCAGCCGACTGCGGTGCTCGCTCGCCGCGCTCGCTGCGCTCCTCGTCCCTCGCACGGGTCCGGCTCGCGCAGGA
>CAYZGA010000070.1:0-2930 GCA_964477945.1 uncultured Halobacteriales archaeon | reverse complement strand
CGCGCAGGACGCGAGCCGGCGCGCGCCACCCGGTCGTGTCGCCCGGATGCGGAGAGCCGGTCGGCGTGGTCTCCCGGGCGAGACGCCCGCCGGGGAGGGGTGCGGTGCCCTCGCGGCGCGACTCATCACTCGCCCCAGTCCTCTTCCAGCTCGGGTGCCTCCTCCAGTGTCACGGGGTCCAGCGAGATGACCTCGAGTTCGGCCCCGCTGATGGGGCTGTCCACGATCTCGCCGACCTCGACGTCGGCGGGCAGTGCTATCTCGTCCCCTGTCACGGGGTCCTCCGCTGTGAGTTCGTCTGACATCGTACTCTCGGGTTGCCCCCGGATTAACTTAAACCCGTCGAAAGTACCATCGAAAAAGAACGTATCGAGATGGCTCTCGTGGGACAGACAGGCGGGCAGGCGGGCGGCAGGTCCGTTCGGTCAGTATATCAAAAATTTGGTAGAATGGCCCGGACGGGCCGTGGTAGCGGCGGTCGAACCGGGACCTGGCGGGCGCGGGCGAGCGGCGCGTCACCGGACCGGGAACGCGGTTCGCCGGTAGGGTGCATCAGCCCATACTCTCGGCTGTAAGCCCACGGCACAGTTCGCCACCCCGGGGTGGCGAATCGTTCCACGAAGTTACAGCCGACAGTATCAGACATAGCGGGCCACCTCCCGGTCGAGTCGGTCGCGGGCGGTGTCGAGTCGGTTGCGCCTGTCGGCGACGGCGCTCCGGTCGGCGGCGAGTCCGTCGCGGGCGTCGTCGAGCGCCGTCGCCACCGCGTCGGGTGCGGGACCGCCGCGGGAGTCACGCGCGGCGACACTCTCGGTCGGGTCGAGCGCACGCTCGACGGTCTCGCGGTCGACGTGTGCCCACAGTGACTCCCCGAGCACCTCGCGGGCTGCCGCATCCAGCGCCGCCGCGTCCGGGGTGTCCGCCTCGCCGGCCCGGGCGACCACCTCGTGGGCCGTCCGGAAGGGGACACCGGCGCGTGCGAGCAGGTCGGCCACACCCGTCGCGGTGGTGAACCCCTCGCCGGCTGCGGTCGCCAGTGCGTCCTCGTCCCACCGCGCCGTCGTCACCGCGCCGACGGCCACCTCCGCCGACGCGGTGACCGAGTCGATAGCGTCCCAGGCGTGGCGGCCGGCGCGTTGCAGGTCCCGGTTGTACGCCCGCGGGAGCCCCGACAGCGCCGTGACCAGCCCCGACAGCGCCGCCGCCGCGTCGCCGGTTCGCCCCCGGACCAGCTCCAGCGTGTCGGGGTTTTTTTTCTGTGGCATGATGCTCGACGTCGAGGCGTAGTCGTCGTCGAGGTGGAGCTCTCCTCGATGGGCGAACAGCACACCGTCCTCGGCGAGTCCGGAGAGTGTCACCGCCAGTCCGGCGAGCGCCGCGACCGTCTCGACCAGAACGTCACGGGCGGAGACGGCGTCCATCGCGTTCTCGACGATACCGTCGAACCCGAGCAGTGTCGCGGTTCGCTCGCGGTCGATATCGAACGGCGTGCCGGCGAAGGCGGCCGCGCCGAGCGGCGAGCGGTCGACGCGGTCGTAGGCGTCGAGCAGGCGGGCGGTGTCCCGGGCCAGCGCCGACTCGTAGGAGCACAGCCAGTGTGCGACAGTCGTCGGCTGTGCGGGCTGGAGGTGGGTGTAGCCGGGCATCACCGTCCGGGTGTGGTCTGCCGCGCTGTCGAGCAGGCGCTCGCGACCCCCGACGACGGTGTCCAGCGCGGCGAGCAGGTCCTCGCGCAGCCGGTAGCGGATGCAGGTGGCCACCTCGTCGTTGCGCGAACGGGCGGTGTGCATCCGGCCACCGGCCGGACCGACGCGCTCGACAACCCCCGTCTCGATCGCCTCGTGGACGTCCTCGCCGTCCGGGAGTGCGCCGTGTCCCGCCGCCTCGATCTCGGCGAGCGCGTCGAGCACCGCCGCCGCGTCGCTCTCCGGGACGATACCCTGTTCGGTGAGCATCACGACGTGTGCCCGGTCGACCGCGAGGTCCGCCTCGAAGATGCGCTCGTCTGCGGACAGACTCGACAGAAACGCCCGTGCCGGGCCGCCGCTGAACCGCTCGCGTCTGACCACGCTCCCGTCGCCTGTCGTCTCCTCGTCACTCATTGCTCGGTTACTCCGAATCCCCGCTCTCTCGTGTCTCGCGGCCGCGCTCGATAGCGTCGTTCGCGAGCCGTGACTGGAACCCGTGGTACTTTGCGACACCGGTAGCGTCCGCCTGCGTGATGCCGCCACCAACGTCCTCCTCGTCGAACGAGGCCGCCCGTTCGCTGTAGACGGCGTAGGCGCTCTCCCGGGCGACCGGGCGACAGCCGCCACCCTCCAGTTTGACCGTCACCGTCCCGGTGACACGCTCCTGGGTCGAGCCGAGAAACGCCTCCAGCGCGTCGACAAAGGGCGCGTCGACGAGACCCTGGTAGGCCTTGTGCGCCCACTGCTGGTCGACCTGTTCTTTGAACGCCCGCTCCTCGTATGTGAGCACGAGTTGTTCGAGTGCCTCGTGGGCGGTCAACAGTACCGTCGCCGCCGGGTGCTCGTAGTTCTCGCGGACCTTCAGCCCGAGCATCCGGTCTTCCATCATGTCGGTCCGGCCGACACCGTGTGCCCCCGCAACCTCGTTGACCGTCTCGACGAGATCGACCGGCTCCATCGCCTCGCCGTCGAGTGCTACCGGCTCGCCGTCCTCGAAGGTGAGTTCGAGCAGTTCCGGGTCGCGGCCGGGACTGGCGGTCCACTCGTAGATGTCGTCCTCGGGAATCGTGGCGGGGTCTTCCAGTTCCGAGCCCTCGATGGAGCGACTCCAGAGGTTCGCGTCGATGCTGTACCGGCCCTCTGCGCCGCCCTCGACGGGGAGTCCCCGCTCGGCGGCGTACTCGTTTTCCCACTCGCGGGTGAGACCGAGCTCCCGCACCGGCGCGACCACCTCGTAGTCGG
>CAYZGA010000069.1:0-12653 GCA_964477945.1 uncultured Halobacteriales archaeon | reverse complement strand
CTGTGCGAGCAGGATACGTGCCCGCCGGAACTTCGGGTGCAGGTCGTCGTACTCCCTGGCGATGCGGACCGCCCGCTGGACGGCGGGCTCGGACACCATCCGCTGGTCGGCTTTCGACGCGCCCGAGGAGCGTGCGGCCTCGCGCTGGCGCTTCATGTACCGCCGGAACGACTCGACGGACTGGGTCTCGACGTAGGTCATCGCCGTCCGGAGCTTCCGCACCTCCGCCAGCAGGCTCATCCCCCGGTAGCCCGCGGCGTCGTCGTCGTCCATCAGCCGCTGGACCCGCCCCTGTATCTTCTGTATCTCCCGCTCCGAGATGTCCGGTTTGGTGGTGCTCGTCACGCCCAGCTCCGCGAGTTCGGTCATCCGCTCGCGGATGACACCCCTGACCCGCTCGCGGATCTCCTCGACGGTCTCGGGCAACTCGACGCGCTCCCACTCGAGGTCCGTCTCGTGGGTGTACTCCGCGACGTCGGCGTCGCGCTCGGTCATCACCTCGACGTTCTCGAGACCGAGGTTCTCACACACCTGCAAGATCGCCTCCTCGTCGTCGCCGGGCGACGCGCTCATCCCCGTCACCAACGGGTCCGCGGCGTCGGCGTGGTACCGCTTCGCGATGTAGTTGTACGCGTACTCGCCGGTGGCACGGTGACACTCGTCGAACGTGCAGTGTGTCACCGGGGACAGCGAGATGCGACTCCCGAGCAGGTCGTTCTCGATTACCTGCGGTGTCGCCATCACGACACGGGCGTCCGCCCACAGGTCGGCCCGGTCGTCGGGCCTGACCTCGCCGGTGAACACGACCACCTCGTCGTCGGGGACTGTCAGCGCCTCGCGGTAGAACTCGGCGTGCTGGGTCACGAGCGGCTTTGTCGGCGCGAGCATCAGCGCCTTGCCGCCCTGCTCGTGGAGACGTTCGGCGGTCACCAGCAGTGAGACCGCGGTCTTTCCGAGTCCAGTCGGCAGGCAGACGAGGCTATCCCGTTCACTCGCCTGCCGCGCGAGTTCGACCTGGTAGCGCCGTCGCTCCAGCGCATCCGGCGCGACCAGCGGCCGCTCGATTGTCCCGGTTGCCGCCATTACATTGTGTTGGCTGTCTCCGGTGTTAAGGGTTCGCGTCCCGCGGTGGAAGTGGAGCGGGGAACGCTTAATATCGCTGTCCGCGTAAGATGGGGTATGTCGGATGGTGGGCTCGCGGCGGTGCGGCGACTGGTCAGGTGGCTCCGGCCGCCGCCGCGACTCGTCGACTGGTCTATCTTCACCGTGGTGGTGCTCGCCACCGCCTCGGGTGTGCTCTCCTTTCTCGGTGTCCGTCCGTCGTGGGTGCCGGTGTTCTGGTTCCACCGGGTTGTCGGGTTGGTGCTACTTCCCCTGCTCGGATTCAAACTCGCCCGCGTGCGGTACCGCCTCACGAACACCAGCCAGTGGCAGGCATCGACTGCCCTCTCGGTGTCGACGGCGCTGGCCGCGTTCGGTACCATCGGAACCGGCATTATCTGGGTCCTCGGTTACGTGCCCGACCTGCCGTACATCCAGTTTCTGACGGTGCACGTCGCGTTCGGCCTCCTCCTGCTGGTGCTCATGCTGGCCCACCAGCGCACCCGCTTCCGGCCGCCGAGTCGCGCCGACTTCGACCGCCGGCGCACGACCATGCAGTTCTCGGTGCTCCTGCTCGCCGGTGCGTTCACCTACCGCCTGCAGGAACTGCTCAACACGGTGCTGGATACACCCGGTCGGGACCGGCGACTCACAGGGTCCCGGGAGAAGGCGGGGTCGGGCAACGGCAGTTTCCCGCCGACCTCGTGGGTCGCGGACGACCCGGACCCGGTTTCGCTCTCGGATTACCGGCTGACCGTCGACGGTGCCGTCGACACGCCGGTCGAACTCACCTACGAGGAGTTGAACCCGGACACCTCGCGGGAGGCGCTGCTTGACTGCACGAGCGGGTGGTACACCGAACAGGAGTGGCGCGGCGTCGCCGTCGGGGACCTGCTCGACCTGGTCGACCCGGACGACGATGCGACACACGTCAGGTTCGTCTCGGTGACCGGTTACCGGTGGAGTCTGCCCGTCGACGAGGCACGTGACGCGCTGCTCGCAACGGGTGTCGGCGGGGAGCAACTCAGCCACGGCCACGGCGCACCGCTGCGTCTCGTCGCCCCCGGACGACGGGGGTTCCAGTGGGTCAAGTGGGTCGAACGGGTCGAGGTCCGGACCCGTGGCGACCCCGCACAGTGGCTCGCCACGCTCGTCAGCGGGTTCTGATTGCTGTCCGCACCCCGTGTGCCGTCGTCGCTGCACGGGTGCGCTCGCTCTCATCGCTCCGGTGAGTGTGGGTCGCGACCGTCCCGACCGGGCCGTTACCGGAACCGGAACCGGTTGCCCTCCTCGCGGATGGTGGCGGTCAGACCCGCACCAAAGGCGTAGGCGGCCTGCTGTGCTCCGGCGCGGAGGCGGCCCGACAGACCGCGCTGCGGTGCGAACTCCTCGACAGCGGGTTCGGCGTCGAGCAGCTCCGAGAGTCGGTCGTCGACCTCGCGTCGTGTGCCGAGTTCGTCGACCAGCCCGATCTCGTGGGCGCGGCTCCCGAGGTAGACGCGTGCCTCGGTGTCACGGATCTCCGCGGCGTCGAGGTCGCGTCGGGCCGCCACGCTCTCGACGAACTGGTCGTAGTAGTCGTCGACGATACCCTGCAGGTACTCCCGTTCCTCGTCTTCGACCTGTTTCAGCGGCGCCCCGGCGTCCTTGTACTCGCCGGCGGCGAGTCGCTCGTAGCTGACACCGACCCGGTCGGCGAGTTCCGAGAGATTCACCCGCGAGCCGATAACGCCGATAGAGCCGACGATAGAGCCCTCGCGGGCCCAGATCTCGTCACAGCCACTCGCAATCTCGTAGCCGCCGCTGGCGCAGGTGTCGGTCACGTACGCCACCGCCGGCCCGTCGAAGCGCTCGATTGCCAGCTTGATATCCTCGCTCGGGACGATCTCTCCGCCCGGGGTGTTCAACCGGACGAGCAGCGCGTCGACACTGCCGTCGGCGTCCGCCCGCTCTATCTGCTCGACGAGTCTGTCGGCCGACGCCCCCATCGGTGCCGCCGAGAGCGCGCTCGTGCTCGTCTCGCGCGTGATCGGCCCGGTGACACCCACCTCGGCGACGTTGTAGGTCGTCGCCACCGAACGCGCGATGCCGGCGGCCACCCGCACCACCACCGGCGCGAGCAGGAGGACAACCAGCACGCCCGCGAGTTCCAGCGGCGAACTCGGAAAGACGACGAACCCACCAACGGCGACGGCGATACCTGCGGCAACCACGACCAGAAACACACCGAACCGCACGACGGTATTCAGTACTCCCATACCACTGTTCCGGGGTGAAGCCACAAGAAATCCGCGCCCTCCCGTCACGCCGTGTCGCGGATGCGCTGTGCCAGATACACCGCTATCGGGACCGGTTCCGACTCGACGAACCGCGCGATCTCCTCACCGTCGCGCTCGACGACGACCGTCGGGATGTACTCGATGCCGTACTCGTCGACGCCGGGACCCTGCTTTTGCTGGTCGACCTCGTGGTGGTGGACCCGCTCGTCGGGGATCGCTGCCGCCTCCAGCGCCGCGGCGAAGTCGGGCAACTGTGCCCGGCAGTCACCGCACCAGTCACCGGCCCAGACCCGGTACACCAGATCGTCGTGCGCGGCGAGTGTCTCGACGGTCTCCTCGTGGGCCCCCGCCGTCCAGACGGGGTTGGGTTCGAGTGTCGCGAGTGTCATACACGACTGTCGGGGACGGCCGCTAATAACTGCTCCTCTCGGCGTCGCACCGACCGTGGCCCACGGGAAACCTGCCGGCGCGACAGGGACACCCCCTGTGTCGGTATATAAACCTCGGGTGACAGGGGTTCGGCCGGCACAGACGAATCGGCCGCGGAACGCGACGGTCCGGTCCTGTGCCGGCGATTCTCTGGACGGCTGGTAACAGTGCACGCGGTCGACCGCTGGCACGGAACACGTACTTTTATATAGAACCACATGCAAGCTAGGGACGAATATGAGTCAACAGCAGCGGATGCAGGGCCAGCCGATGATAATTCTCGGCGACGACGCACAGCGGATGAAAGACGAGAGCGCACAGGAACACAACATCTCCGCGGCGCGGGCGGTCGCGGAGTCTGTACGGTCTACGCTCGGACCAAAGGGGATGGACAAGATGCTCGTCACGTCGCTCGGTGACATCGTCGTCACGAACGACGGCGTGACGATTCTCGACGAGATGGACATCGACAACCCGACCGCCGAGATGGTCGTCGAGGTTGCCGAGACACAGGAGGAGGAGGCCGGTGACGGGACGACCACCGCAGTCGCCGTCGCGGGTGACCTCCTCAAGAACGCCGAGGACCTCCTCGAGCAGGATATCCACCCGACAGCGGTCATAAAGGGGTTCACGCTGGCGAGCGAACAGGCCCGCGAGGAACTCGACGAGGTGGCCATCGACATCGAGAGTGACGACGACGAGACGCTACACCAGGTCGCGAGCACCGCCATGACCGGCAAGGGCGCGGAGCAGTACAGCGACCACCTCGCCAACCTGGTCGTGGACGCCGTGCAGGCGGTCACGGTCGAGGCCGACGACGGTTCGACGGTCGTCGACCTGGCGTTTCTGAACATCGAAACACAGACCGGCCGGAGTCCGGACACGTCGGAGCTACTCGACGGCGGTGTCATCGACAAGGACCCCGTCCACGAGGACATGCCGACTGATGTCGAGGGCGATGTGTTGCTGGTCGACACGGCACTCGAACTGGCCGAGGCCGAGGCCGACACGCAGGTCAGCGTCACCGACCCTGGCCAGCTCGATGAGTTTATTCAGCAGGAGGAGCGGGAACTGCAGGCGCTGGTCGACGAGATTGTCGACCTCGGGGCCGACGTCGTGCTGTGTCAGAAGGGTATCGACGACATGGTTCAGCACTACCTCGCAAAGGAAGGTATCCTCGCGGTCCGGCGTGTCAAGCGCTCTGACGTCGAGTTCCTGCGCGAGGTGCTCGGGGCACGGGTCGTCTCCGACCTCTCGGCGGCCACCGAGGCCGACCTCGGGGGCGGGAGTGTGCGCCGGGACACCGACGAGGAGCTGTTCTACGTCGAGGGGACCGGTGACGAGGCCCACGGCGTGACGCTCCTGCTGCGCGGGTCGACCGAGCACGTCGTCGACGAGATAGAGCGCGGTGTCAACGACGCGCTCGAAGTTGTCGGGAGCGCACTCACCACCGGACAGGTGCTCCCCGGCGGTGGGGCCCCCGAGATAGAGGTCGCACGCCGTCTGCGGGAGTTCGCCGACGGTGTCAGCGGTCGCCAGCAACTCGCCGTCGAGGCATACGCCGACGCGCTCGAGGTGGTGCCGCGCGTGCTCGCCGAGAACGCAGGCTACGACAGCATCGACACGCTGGTCGACCTCCGTGCGGCACACAGTGAGGGCGACGAGCTGGCCGGTATCAACGTCCACACCGGCGAGGTGGAGAACACCTTCGAGTCTGGCATCGTCGAGACACCACACGCAAAGAAGCAGGCCCTCTCCGCCGCCAGCGAGGCGGCCAATCTCGTGCTGAAGATCGACGACGTCATCTCCGCGGGTGACCTGTCGACCGAAGGCGAGGAGGACGACGGTCCCGGCGGTCCCGGCGGCATGGGCGGCATGGGTGGCGGCATGGGCGGCATGATGTAAGGCCACCCGCTGTCCGCGCCTGTCGTCACGTTCTGCGGTCGCTGTCTCTCTTTGCTGTGAACTACACAGCCATCGGCGGGCGAGTCACAGCGGGGTGCCCGCCGCGCCCGCCGGGAGATAGCCGGATTTTTCAGCCGTGCCGTCGTGCCGGAGAGTATGCGCCTCGCGTTCGTGTCGTTCCGGACGACCCGCAGCGAGGACACCCCCGGGGCGCGGCGGTTCGAGCGGGTCGCCCGGAAACTCGACCGGCGGGGTCACGAGGTGACGCTGTTCTGTGACCAGTGGTGGGGTGGTGACACGGTCCAGTCGTTTGTCGACGAGGGACTCGAGTACCGCCGGGTGAGTATCGGCGGTCGGCGGTCGTTTCGCGCCGGTCTGCCGTTCGCGCTCGCCGGCTACCGCCCGGATGTCGTGCACGCGCGTCCCTCGCCGCCACAGCTCGGTGCCGCCCACTGGGGGGCGCGGCTCGCACGGGCACCGCTGGTCGTCGAGTGGTTCGGTGACGAGACAACAGGCGAGGGGTTCACCGGCCGGAGCGCCCGCCGCCCGGACAGACTGCTCGTCCCGTCGCAGTTGGTCTGGACGCGGGCCTGCGAGCGCGGTGCCGACGGCGACCGCATCGACATCGTTCCCGAGAGTATCGAGTTCGACCGTATCGAGACCGTCGACCCCGACCCGTCGGTGGACCTGGTGTACGCACACCCGCTCGACGAGCACGCGAACCTCGACCAGTTCCTGCTCGCGCTGGCGGAACTGCGCAGGCGTGGCTGGAACGCCGTCGTCATCGGTGACGGCCCGCGCCGGGAGGCCTACGAGGAGATGGCCGCGGAGCTCCAGATCGGCGACCGTGTCTCGTTTCTGGGCACCTGCGACCGGGACCGCCGCATCGCGGTCTACCGTGGCGCACACGCCTTTGTCCAGACGGCGACCCGGGAACTGTTCGCGACCGAACTGCTCTGGGCACTGGCCTGTGGCTGTGTCGGTATCGTCGAGTACCAGCCCGAGTCAAGCGCACACGAACTCGTGGAGAACTACCCGCGGAGCTTCCGGGTGACCAACCCGCAGGAACTCGCCGACGCCATCGCCGACGCCGGCAGTCTGGAAATGATGGGCCGCGAACCCAGCTGGCAGTCCTACGACCACGAGCCGGTCCTCGAACAGTACCTCGACACCTACAACGACCTGCTCTGACAGGAGCGTCCCCCGGCACTGGCCATCTCCGGGCGTGGAACTGTTTCTCGGGGTGGCTGTCCTGCCCGTCGGCTCCGGCCGATGTCGTGGTGTCGGTCACCGTCGACGCGCGCCGGCAGTCAGCGTCTGACAAATGGTTAAGTGTGTGGACAAACAACGCCCCGGTAGTATGGGAAACAAGAACAAGACCATCTCGTTTCGTGTGAGTCAGGGAAAGTTCGAGACCCTGCGCGACATCGCCGAGGAGCGGGACATCTCGCTGTCTGCTGTCTTTCGTGATTACGTCGATATGCTGGTCGCACACGACGGCCAGGTAGAGGTCGTCGCCGAACACGAGGTGAGCGACTCTGACACTGACAGCACCGAGAGCTTCCCGCCGAAGGTAGAGGTTCCAAAGAGCTTCGTCCGCGAGCACGAGCGCCTCGAACTCGAGGCAGAACACCTCCGCGAGCAACTCCAGGAACACAAGCAGTACGTCACACAGCTCCGGCAGGAACTCGACGGAAACGGCCAGAACGACGATGTTGTGAATCTCGACGAACTCGACGACGGCACAGACGAGACGTCGCCGTACCGCATCGGCAGTAACTTCGACGACTCCTCGCCCTGACCCCCGCGGTACGCGGCCCCGCTCCCGTGTCTCCGCCGGCGACCCCGACAGACCGGTATCGTGGCCCCCGAGCAACGAAACCGGCAGGGATTTACTCCGACCCCCGAAACAGGCGGTAATGGCGCTTGCCGAGTCCGACCGCGAACTCGTCGTCGACCAGTTGGGGCGGGAGCCGACCCGGGAGGAAGCGGCACTGTTCGAGAACCTCTGGAGCGAGCACTGTGCGTACCGGTCCTCGCGGCCGCTGCTGTCGGCGTTCGACTCGACGGGCGAGCAGGTGGTCGTCGGACCCGGCGACGACGCCGCCGTCGTCGCGCTACCGGACAGCGAGACCTACCTCACGATGGGTATCGAGAGTCACAACCACCCCTCCTACGTCGACCCGTTCGACGGGGCGGCCACCGGCGTCGGCGGCATCGTCCGCGACACGCTCTCGATGGGTGCGTTCCCGATTGCGCTCGCAGACTCGCTTTACTTTGGTTCGTTCGACCGCGAGCACCCACAGTACCTGTTCGAGGGGGTCGTCGAGGGTATCAGCCACTACGGCAACTGCATCGGCGTCCCGACAGTGACCGGCAGTGTCGCCTTCCACGACGGCTACGAGGGGAACCCGCTGGTCAACGTGGCCTGTCTGGGACTCCTCGACACCGACCGACTGGTCACCGCCGAGGCACAGCGCCCCGGCAACAAACTGGTCATCGTCGGGTCGGGCACCGGACGGGACGGACTCGGCGGTGCATCCTTCGCCAGCGAGGACCTCTCGGCGGACGCCGAGACCGAGGACCGACCGGCGGTGCAGGTCGGCGACCCGTACACGGGGAAACTGCTCGTCGAGGCAAACGAACAGTTGCTCGACGAGGACCTCGTCGAGTCGGCCCGCGACCTCGGCGCGGCCGGACTGGGCGGTGCAACGAGTGAACTCGTCGCGGGGGGTGGACTGGGCGCACGCATCGAACTCGACGCGCTCCACCGGCGCGAACCCGGGATGAACGCGCTCGAACTGCTGCTCTCGGAGTCACAGGAGCGGATGTGCTACGAGGTCCACCCGGAGAACGTCGACCGGGTTCGGGCGGTCGCGGCGCGGTACGACCTCGGCGTCTCGGTGGTGGGCGAGGTCACCGAGGGTCGCTACGTCTGTACCGCCGAGGGTGAGACCATGGTCGACGTTGACGCCACCCTCCTCACCGAGGGTGCGCCGACAAACGACCTGGCGCAGGTCGAACCGCCGTCGCCGGACCGGCGTCTCCCGGGGGTCGACACCGGCGAGGCGTTCGAGGCTGTCGTCGGGAGCCCGAACACCGCATCGAAGCGCTGGGTGTACCGTCGGTACGACCACGAGGTGCAGGTCCGGACGGCGCTCCGGCCCGGTGACGACGCCGCGGTACTCGCCGTCCGGGCGGCCGGGGTCGGACTCGCATTCACCGCCGGTGCGGACCCCAACTGGACCGACGCCGCACCCTACGAGGGCGCGCGGGCGGTGGCGCTGGAGAACGCCACCAACGTCGCCGCGAAGGGGGCCGAGCCGCTGGCCGCGGTGGACTGTCTCAACGGCGGCAACCCCGAGAACCCCGAGGTGTACGACGGGTTCGCCGCCACCGTCGACGGACTCGCCGACATGTGCGAGACACTCGACGTACCTGTCGTCGGCGGGAACGTCTCGCTGTACAACGACTCGCCCGCCGGACCGGTCCCGCCGACGCCGACGCTGGCGCTCGTCGGCACGAAAGACGGGTACGACGCACCCACACTCTCGCTCGACGGCGCGGGCGAGCTGGTGGTGGTCGGGGACCTGCCGCTTGCTGGCGAGACCGACCCCCGCCTGGGCGGGTCGGAGTACCTCGCACAGTTCGGCGGGAGCGACCGGTTCCCCACCCTCCCCGCCGACCCCGGCGAGCTCGTGACGACACTCGCCGCCGTGGCAGACCGGGAGACGACGCTTGCCACCCACGATGTCAGTCACGGCGGACTCGCGGTTGCGCTCGCCGAGATGGTGACCGCCGAGGCCGGGGCCGACGTGACACTCGACACCCCTGTACGGGCCGACGCCGCCCTGTTCCACGAGCAACCCGGCCGGGTCGTCGTCGAGACGACCGCACCCGGCGAACTCGAACGGGCATTCGAGGGGGTCACACCGGTGACGCGGGTCGGGGCGGCCGACGACTCCGGGCGGCTCTCGGTCTCGGTCGGCGGGACATCTCTCGGCGTCGACGCGGACACGCTCGCGGCGTGGCGCGACTGCATCGGCGCGACACTCGACGGTTGAGCACCTCGAACCGTGCGCTACTTGCGGGTTCAGAACCAACAGACGGTGGATGGTTCGCTGGTCGACCGGGCGGTCCGTGCTGACCGCCTGTACGCTCGCCTTCTTCGCCACGATGGTCGCCAGGCTCGTCATCAGCCCGGTGGTCCCCGCCATCTCGGCGGAGTTCGGCGTCTCGAACGGGAGCATCGGGCTGGCGCTGACGGGTGTCTGGCTGGCGTACGCGCTGGCACAGTTCCCGAGCGGCCTGCTCGGTGACCGGTACGGCGAGCGGGCCGTGATTCTGGTCGCCGTCGCCGGCACCGCCGCGGGGAGTCTGTTGCTCGCGCTCTCGCCGGCGTTCGTGACGTTTCTCCTGTTCGCGCTCGTGCTCGGCGCGGGCGCGGGACTGCACTACAGCGTCGCGACGACACTGCTCTCCCGGCGGTTCGACGACACCGGGACCGCGATCGGTATCCACAGCGCCGGTGCACCGGTCGCCGGACTCCTCGCCCCCGTGACGGCGGCGTACGTCGGGTCCCGCTTCGGCTGGCGGTACGCCATCGCCCTTGGGACGGTGGTGGCAGTGCTCTCGCTGGTGTTCGTGGCCGGCGGTATCCCGCGACGGGAGCCACAGCGTCCCGACGAGCGGATCCGCGAGCGGGTCGACCCCGGCGTGCTCGGGGAACTGCTGACTCGTCCGCCCATCGCGGGAACGCTCGTCATCTCGGTGCTCGCGGCGTTTGTCTGGCAGGGCACCGCCTCGTTTCTGCCGACCTTTCTCATCGAACACCGGGGGTACTCGGAGCCCGCGGCCGGCGCGGTGTTCTCGGCGTACTTTGTCGCACAGGGGGTCGGCCAGCCGCTGATGGGCTGGGTCTCGGACCGCGTCGGCCGCGACGCCGCGATGAGCGTCTGCATGGCGACGGGTGTCGTCGGCTACACGCTGTTCGTCCGCGGCCCGGGGCTCGCGAGTGTCGCCCTCGCGACGGGGCTGGTCGGGGTCGCGATGAGCTGGGGCGCGACGATGCTGCCGAAGTTTCTCGACAACATGACCGCGACCGAGGAGGGGATGGGGTTCGGTCTCGTCCGGACCACCTACATGGTGTTCGGGGCGTCGGGGTCGGTCGGTGTCGGACTGCTCGCCGACGTCTTCGGCTGGTCGACGGCGTTTCTCGCCCTCGCCGGCATCCTCGGGGTGGTGCTGGCCGCGCTCGCCGGTGCCGCGCTGCGGCGTCGCCTCGGGGACGTGTCGAGACGGTCGGACCTGCCCTCGTGAGTCTCTCGGCGTAGACACTCTGTCCGAACTCCACTCCAGTCGGTTTTTCCTCTGTGCTCATAGCTAACTGTTGATACTCCACCGGCGTAACTCTGTGCCGTCGGTCAGCCGGTCAGAGAGCATACCTAAGTGAAGCGAGGTATCCGAATCGAATAGTACCCCCCGCGTGTAGAGAGGAGTATGCAGGTGGTGGTGAACGCGGCGATGAGCGCCGATGGAAAGCTCTCCTCGCGCCAGCGCGAGCAGGTGGAAATAAGCGGACCGCGGGACTTCGACCGGGTGGACGAACTGCGGGCCGACAGCGACGCGGTCCTGGTGGGGGTTGGGACGGTCCTCGCGGACGACCCTTCGCTGACCGTCGACAGCGAGCGCCGGCGTTCGGCCCGTCGCGAGCGCGGCGACCCGGCCAACCCGGCACGGGTGGTGGCCGACTCGCGGCTCCGGACGCCCCGTGACGCCCGGATTCTCTCCGACGACGCCGAGACACTGCTGTTCGCGGGCGAAGACGCCTCGGCGGAGCGGGCAACACAGCTAGAGCAGGCCGGCGCGACCGTGCTGCGGGCAGGCGAGGGCCGGGTCGACCTGGCAGCGGCGTTCGACACGCTCGACAGCCGTGGTCACGACCAGGTGATGGTCGAGGGTGGTGGCGAACTCATCTACTCGCTGTTCGCGGCGGGGCTCGTCGACCGGCTCTCGACGTTCGTCGGCCCGCTGGTCGTCGGTGGCCGCGGTGCGCCGACCCTCGCCGACGGTGACGGGTTCGTCGACGAGTTCCCCGAACTCGCACTCGAACGGGTCGAGCGTATCGACGACGGCGTGCTCCTGAGCTACGCTGTCGGGTGAGCGCGTCGGGGTCGGTCTGTCGACGCGGCGTCCGTAGTCAACCCGGTGATGCTGGTCCAGCCGGCAGGGCTAATATCCGGCGGTCCGAACAGACGATTGTGCTGTCCCCGACTGACTGCGAGCGCGAGATCGAGACACTTCACGACCTGTTCGTCCGCTGGTACCGCGGCGAGGCGGACCGTGACGAGTTCGAGCGCCTGGAGCGCGCGCTCGGGGACTCCTTCGAGATGGTCTCGCCCGACGGGAGTGTCAGCGGTCGCGAGGCTGTTCTCGACGGTATCCGGAGCGCCTACGGTACCCGAACCGGGTTCGACATCGAGATACGGAACGTCGAACTGGTCGAACGTATCGACGAGCACGCGCTCGTGCGCTACGAGGAGTGGCAGTACACGACTGATGAGGCCGACGATACCCGCGAGTCCTCTCCGGCTGGGTCTGCCGGCGATACCCGCGAGTCCTCGCCGGCCGAGGAGTTTCACAGGACCGGCCGACTCAGCACCGTCCTGCTCGCACCGGTCGGCGATACGGGAACGACCTGCGGGGAGACAGACCCGGTCACTCGGCCGGTCGCGCGGTGGCAGCACCTACAGGAGACCTGGCTTGACAGACCAGACACGTGACCAGCGGGGTAACTGACCGACCCGGAATGTTCGCCTCTGCCGACGTCACTCAGTGGCTCTTCAGGGAACAGGGCGAGTGCCTCGGGGTCGTTCGGAAGACGCAGTCTTCCGTGATGAACGTTGGACACCGTCCAACGAACCTGCGAGCGGGCGATGC
>CAYZGA010000068.1:0-12794 GCA_964477945.1 uncultured Halobacteriales archaeon | reverse complement strand
CAGACGACGACGCAGTGAGCCCGGTCATCGGGGTCATCCTGATGGTCGCGATCACGGTCATTCTGGCGGCGGTCATTGCGGCGTTCGTGCTCGGGCTCGGAGACACGAACGATGTTGCACCGAACGTTAGCTTTGACTACGACTATGACTCTGGGGGCTCCCCTGCGCTTACCGTCACCGTGACAGGTGGCGATACGTTTGATCCGGAGCGCGTCTCCTTCGAAGGTGATGTCAGTAAATCAGACGCCTTCGGCACAGGGACTGAGGTGAGTGCCGGTGACTCCGAAACGGTCAGTTCATTTGGCGACTCCGACACATTGCGGATTATCTGGACCTCTGAAAGCGGCGACACGTCCAGTGAAATCGGTAGCTTCAGCGGTCCGGACGCCTGAATACCACGCTATTTCTCTTTTATCCACCCGGAGAGCAACAGCAACGTACCGCGGCGACCACCGGAGTCACCGGACCGCCCTCATACCTGCTAATTAATAAATCCCTTTCGGCACGCTTGCATCCAGGCACTCCGCCGGACCGCGGGGTTTGCTCCCGGCACGCGCCGGGGGACTCCCACCTGTGCCTGGTGTAATCGGATCCTCCCGTCACGACTCCCGTCTCGGTGGTCCGTGGCTACGCGACGCCGGTTCATTTGGAGGCGACAGTCTGCCAGGTTTCCACCGCGAACTGAGCGCGTCTCTCCGGTGACACGGCCAACCCGGCCGAGAGTGTCGTCGCCGATTTCGACCCGCTTGACGCGAGCACCCACGAACTCTCCGCCGTCCGGGTCTCACGAGACGCGAAACGTCGAGCGGTGCCGAGCCCCGGGCACTGGGTGCGTCCCTTCGTCTCTCTCCGCTGGCGATCCTGTCCAGCGAACTCCGGCGGCACTCTGGATGACCTGCCCAACCCGCGGACTGCAGTCATGGAGACACTCGCCGACACGCTCTCCGTGGTCTTTTCTCGGGACGAAACCACTCCCCCGGCGTGACGTAGTTCATCTGAAACGAACGTTCTGATTCGCGTGCATGTGAAGGGTCCAGGTAGTATAAGTTCATCACGCACAAGTGAGTGAACACTGTGAAACTACAAGATTTCCTGCGAGATAGGCAGGGTGTCTCACCGGTCATCAGTGTCATTCTGATGGTCGCTATCACGGTCATCCTGGCGGCGGTCATCGGCGCGTTCGTGCTGGACGTCACGGACAACGAGGAGGCAGCGCCGCAGATCGCGCTGGATATCGGTTACGACGCCTCCAGTTCCGACGACCTCCGGGTCACGCTCACCGGCACCAGCACAAAGGCCGTCCTCGCCAACGAGATTGGGTTCAAGGGGCAGAACCTCGGGCCGAACGTAGACGAGGGTGATACGATGGCCGATGTCTCCAGCGAGTACACCACGGGCACCAGGGTTCGTGCCGGTGACAGTGTCGTACTCGAGGGCGTCGGCAAAGATGTCGACCTGCAGGTTGTCTGGATCGACAACTCCGGCCAGGCGTCGGCCACTCTCGGCACCTTCGACGGTCCCGACGCGTGAGAGTCTCCGCGGTGACCGGCGCGACACTCCCGTCACTGACCGTCGGTTCGAGTCCAGCAGAAAGGTGGCCCGCTGTTCCGTTCGGACTACTTATACGGTGACCATCCGCATACTGTGCACTCTGTCGCGTCTGTGCTGTGGATGCCGCCACACTCGGGGCACTGTTTCTTGTTGTAACTCTCGTCCCAACCAGCGTCGGTTTCGTGACCGCGCTGGGACAGGAACTCGTCGAGCAGAGCGTCGTCGTCTGATGCGGACGCCATACATGCTATGGTATGGCACACCACTATATAACTCTACCGGCGGTTCGGGAGTTACACGTACCGGTCACCGGGGTTGTGCTGGTTCCCGGGGTCGTGAGTCAGGGTCCGACCGTGACGGGCACAGTCGGCAGGGTTAATCCGGGGAGCGTCGTACGCCGACACATGAAGATGGCCGTACTCGGAGTCGACCCGGTCGGGCAGGAGCTCGCCCGACTGAGTGTGCAGCGTGGCAACGAGGTCAGCGTCCACGGGGCGGACCCGTCGACGGCGATGGATGCCATCGACGCAATCGAGCGCCGACTCGACGAGGACGAGGACGTGCGCGGGACCGCGCTCGAGGCGACGACGGGGCTCGCACCCGCCGTCTCCGGCGCGGGTCTGGTCGTGGAGACGGGCACCGGCGGGACCGACCCGGCCGACCGGCTGGCGTCGGTCGAGGAACTCGTCGACCGGGAGACGCTGCTCGCCACGAGCCAGCCCTCGGTCCCGGTGACGGCCGTCACCGGCGGGCTGACACACCCCGACCGGGCGCTCGGTCTGCGGGTCAACCCCGACAACACCGGGGTGGTGGAACTGGTCGCCACGGCGGCAACGACCCCGGCGGTGCTGGACCGTATGAGGACCTTCCTCGAGGGACTCGGCGTGACGCCGGCGGTGGTCGGCGAGTCGGCGGGACCGCTCGTGGTGCGACTCGCCGTCGCGGCGGAACTCGAGGCGATGCGACTGCTCGACGCGGGTGTCGCAGGCGTCGAAACAATAGACGACTTGGTCACGACGGGCCAGGACCACCCGGTCGGACCGCTCGAACGGGCCGACCGCGTCGGTCTCGACCACCGCCTCGAGTTTCTGGAGTATCTCGCCGAGGAGGTGGGCGAGCAGTACGAGCCCCCGGCGGTGCTGACCGAGCGGGTCGCTGTCGGGCGAACCGGGGCCGACGTCGGCGAGGGATTCTACGTCTGGGAGCAGGGGGAACCGACGCGACCGGCCGTCGACGGACCGGCGTTCGACTCCGGCGGGAACTGATACTGTCGGTAAGTTCGTACCGATACTTGTCGCCCCGGGGTGGCGACATCCGTCGGGGCTCACGTCCGACAGTACGAGGCGGGTCACCGGCTACGGGTCTGCCGTGAGGTCGACAGTCAACCCGTCGTGTGCGAAGGTCACGTCACCGTCGTAGTGAGTTTCGAGCGCGTCGAGCATCTCGTCGTGGCGGCCCTCGGTGTGCGGGTAGAGGTGGGTGAGATACACCTGGCCGATATCGGGGTCGGCCTCCGCGAGCGCACGGCCGAGGCTGGTCGGGGTCGGGTGGTTCGACACGTCGACGTCGTCGGGAAACGAGCAGTCGTGGACGAGCGCGGCCGCGCCGTCGGCAAACGCACACAGGTCCACGCGGGCCTCGCTGTCGCCGCTGAACACCGCCGTCGTCCCGTCGGCGTCGAAGCGGTAGGCCAGACACGGCATCGAGTGTGTCGTCTCCCGGGCCGCAATCTCGACCCCTGCGAGTTCGAACGACTCGTCGGCGGTCACCTCCCGCAGGTCGAGGTCGAGTCGGTCCTGCATGTACCCGTGAACGTCGAGCAGACCGGTGACGAGGTCACGGGTCCCGCCCGGGCCGGCGATGGTCAGGTCGGTCTCGCCGGCGAGCCAGCGGGCTTTCATCAGCGCGAGCAGGTCGGAGACGTGGTCGAGGTGGTGGTGCGTGAGCAGGACGGTGTCGACCCCCTCGTAACCTACGTCGGTGCGAGCGAGCGCGTGGAGTACGCCGCTGCCACAGTCGACTAGTAGCGGCCGGTCAGTCTCGACGAGCAGACCTGTCTGGAACCGCCGACCGGTCGGCATCGCACTCCCGGTGCCGAGAAACGTGAGGCGCATACCCGACCCACGGCCGGCCGGGGTTTGTGCCTTCTGCAGACTCTCCTATCTCGCCTGTCCCCTCCAGAAACTTTAAATAACGAAAATAGGATTTAAATAGGCGGTAGCCGAATGAGAGAGTGTAATGACACGGGATATCGGCAGACGGGACGTTCTGAAGGCAGTTGGGGCAGCAAGTGTGATCGGTCTCGCCGGTTGTAGTAGCGGCGGCGACGACGGTAACGAGAGCGACGGTGGAAACGGTGGTGACAACGGCGGTGATAACGGCGGAAACGGGATGGACGACGGCGGGAACGGCATGGACGACGGCGGAAACGGCGATACGATGGGCGGTCAGGTCAACCTGGGGCTGGTGATGGGGGTAACCGGTGGCTTGGAGAACCTCGGGCCGCCGATCCGCGACGGGGCACAGGCGGCGGCCGACCAGATATCCGACGCGGACAACAACTGGCAGGTCAACACGCAGTTCGAGGACACGGCGACAGACCCATCGACGGGGGTCGAGGCAGCACAGGCAGTCGTCGACGGCGGGAACCCGATGTTCGTCGGTGCGCTCTCCTCGAATGTCAGTCTCGACGTTGCCGAGTCGGTCACCCTCGAGGAGGGCGTCGTCCAGATGTCGCCGGCGAGTACGGCGGTCGGGTACTCGACACTCGACGAGGACCTCGACTCGACGCTCACCTGGCGGACGACCCCGTCGGACGCCTTCCAGGGGCCGGTCGCGGCGAACATCGCACTCGAGCGCATCGGCGTCGACTCGGTTGCGACGATTGCCCGCGACGACGCGTACGGCCGGGGACTGGTCGACGCGTTCGTCGGTGCCTTCGAGAACGGTGGCGGCACCGTCCAGGAGCAGGTGCTCATCGACCAGGCCAGTGAGTCGTTCACCGCGGACCTCGAAACCGCGCTCAGCGGCGACCCCGACCTGCTGTACGTCGTCGCGTTCACCGGCGAGGGGCAGTTCCTGTTCCGGAACTTCTACGAGGACTTCGACCGGCCGGACCTCCCAATCCTGGTCTCGGACGGTCTCCAGGACAGCGAACTGCCGGACCTGGCCGGGCAGGATGTCGAGGCGTTCGACAACGTCTCCGGCACCGGACCGGGTATCAGCGACGAGGTCGCGAGCGGTCTCGACACGTATCAGGACCTGGTCGAGGGTGGTATCTTCGTGCGCGAGTCCTACGACGCCGCGGCGGTGCTGACACTCGCCCGTGTCGCGGCCGGCAGTGACGACCCGCTGGAGATCGCCGGCACCATCCGCGACGTGACCAGCGGCGGCGGTACGGAGGTAACCGCCGAGAACCTCCCCGCGGGTGTCGAGATGGCCGCCGCCGGTGACGATATCGAGTACAACGGCGTCTCCCGGCCCATCGAGTTCGACGAGAACGGCGACATCTCCACGCCCGTCTACGAGTACTTCGACTGGACCACCAACGACGAGGGCGAAGCGGCGCTCAACACCATCGACGTCGTCGTCGGCAACTGACTCACCGGCCTCTCTCGCCGTGAGACAGCACGCCCACCCTCTTCTGGGTCCGGAACCGAACACGAACCGTGATGACCAACTCACGGAACCCCGACACACCTGCCGGGTCGCCAGTCGCGGACGCTGTCGATGGTATCGTGGACGCACGAACCACCCGGACGCTGCTCGCTCTCCTCCGCACCGGTCCGCTCGCCGTTGTGTGTCTTCTCGTCCTGACCGCCGGATTCTAGGGTGGTGCCGGGACGGTTCCGCCCAACTCGGTTGCTGTTTGGGTGTCTGTCAGGTCTCGTCACGGATGACCATCACCTTCACGCGGCGGACACCGTCGAAGTTCCGGAGTCGGTTGGTGAGCGCCTGCACGCGCCCGACGGCCCCGCGACAGAACAGCGACTCCAGACACCACTCACCTTGGTGGGTGTGACTCGTATTGAGGATGACGTCCTGGTAACTGTGCTGGACCGCGTGGAGTTCCTGGATGACCTCGTGGTGGCGGTAGTCGAACCCGACGAGTGCGACCACCTCGCCGGTGGTCCCTTCGAGTCGGGCGTGTGACTCGACGTACTCGAGCATCGCCTCGCGGACCGCCCGTGACCGGTTCGCGAGCCCCTGTTCCTGCCACACCCGGTCGAACGCGTCGAGCACCTCGTCCGGAACGCTGAAACTCGTCCGCATACCTCTCTGTCGGGACCGGCCCGACAAAAACCGTCGCGTACCACGAACCCCCCGGTCCGGTATTAACAACCGTTAATCCCGTTGTCGGCCGAGATACGAGCAAGAATGTTCCACGGCGAGGTAACAGGACTGTTGCTCGGGGCGGTCGCGCTCGGTGCTGTCCACGGCATCGAACCGGGGCACGGCTGGCCGGTGGCCGCCTCCTACGCGCTCAACACCGCCAACAAGTGGGTGTACGGGTTCGCGGCGAGTCTCATCATCGGTGTCGGCCACCTTGTCAGCAGCATCGCTATGGTGGCCGTGTTCTTCTACGCGAAGGCGTACTTCGAACTCACCGAGGTCGACGAACCCATCACCCTCGTCGGTGACCTCCAGATCGGCGGTCCCGTGAGTATCGTCGCCGGCGTCTTGCTCGTTGCACTCGGCGTCCGCGAGTACCGCCACGGGGCCTCCCACAGCCACGACGACTCTCACGACCACTCGCACGACGACTCTCACGACCACTCGCACGACGACGACCACGCACACGGGCACGGTGACGCTGGCGACGACACCCACCGGCACGGAGACGTCCGGCCGGACGAGCACGGGCATGCCCAGGCGGACGCCGAAAGTGGCAACGACGGGATACTCGCGCGAGTGGGCGGCCTCCTACCGTTCGTCGGCGGGCACTCCCACGCCCACGGCGGGATGGAGGCGGGTGCCGAGCGCGGCCTGTTCGGCATCGCCTGGTTCGCGTTCGTGCTCGGGTTCGCCCACGAGGAGGAGTTCGAGATTATCGCGCTGTGTGCCGGGTCGGAGTACTGTCTCGAACTGATGACCGTCTACGCGCTCACCGTCATCGTCGGTATCGTCGGTCTGACGCTGCTCCTGATCGCGGGCTACCAGCGCTATCAGGACCGTGTCGAGCGGTACACGCCGTACCTGCCGGTGTTCTCGGCTGTGGTGCTCTGTCTCATGGGTCTCGGTTTCGTCACCGGGTTGCTGTGAGCGAAACGCCGCGTCCCGGTTTATGTTCTGTCGTGGCGTCCCTCCAGATATGCGGACAGTCATGACCGAGGCAGTCCCGGACAGAGAGGTCGACGAATCGCTCGGTGTCGTCCGTGGCAACACGGTCGAGGCCCGGAACGTCGGGCGCGACATCACCCAGAGTCTCCGGAACATCACCGGCGGTGAACTGAAAGGGTACTCGGAACTGCTGACGAAGGCACGCGACGAGGCCATCTCGCGCATGGAGGCAGACGCCGAGGCGATCGGCGCGGACGCGGTGGTCAACGTGCGCCTGGAAACCTCCGCCATCATGGACGGCGGCGCGGAGGTCATCGCCTACGGCACCGCCGTGACGCTGGCCCCGGAATCGACCTGACGGTGAGTCTGCTGGCTCTCAGCCGCCGAGAAAGTCCTCGCGGACCTGCTGGTCGTTCAGGAGCGCGTCGCCGGTATCCTCGTGTCGGTTCCGCCCGTCGACGAGCACGTAGCCGCGGTCACAGCGGCGCAGCGCCTCCGTCGCGTTCTGCTCGACCATGAGCACAGCCGTGCCGGAGTCGTTGATGCGGTCGATGCGGTCGAGTGTCTCGTCGACGAGGTCGGGTGCCAGCCCGGCGCTCGGTTCGTCGAGCAAGAGCAGGTCCGGGTCGAGCATCAGCGCCCGTCCCATCGCGAGCATCTGCTGTTGACCGCCGGAGAGCGACCCGCCGAGCTGGCCGGCCCGCTCGCGCAGGATGGGGAACCGGTCGTAGACCGCATCGATACGCTCCTCGGGCACCTCGTCGAGGATGTACGCCCCCATCTCCAGGTTCTCGCGGACGGTCAGCCCGGGGAACACGTTGTCCGACTGGGGCACGTAGTTCAGTCCGCGTGTGATGACCTCGTCCGGGCGGAGTCCGCTTATCTCCTCGTCGGCGAACTGTATCTCGCCGTCCATGTAGTCGGCGAGACCGAACACCGTCCGCATCACCGTCGACTTGCCCGCGCCGTTCGGGCCGACGATGGCGACGTACTCCCCGGAACCGACATCGAGGTCGACACTGTCGAGCACCTGCAGGTCACCGTAGCCGGCGTCCAGTTCGCGTATCGTGAGCAGACTCATTCGACCTCCCCGCCGAGGTACGCCTCCAGCACGCGCTCGTCGTTTCTGATGGTCGCCGGCGGTCCCTCCGCGAGCACCTGCCCCTGATGCAGCACGACAATCGGGTCACAGTGGTTCATCACGACATCCATGTCGTGTTCGACGAACAGGAAGGTGTAGCCGCGCCCCCGCAGTTCCTCCAGACGGTCGAGGAGTTTCGCCTCCAGGGTGGGGTTCACCCCGGCCATCGGCTCGTCGAGCAGTATCATCTCGGGGTCGGTCATGAGCACGCGCGCCAGTTCGAGCAGTTTGCGCTGGCCCCCCGAGAGTGACCCGGCGGGTTCCTCGGCGAGATCCGCGAGTTCGAAAAAGTCGAGTGTGTCCCAGGCACGCTCGCGGAGTTCGCGCTCGTCGGCGGCGACACGCCCCCGGAGCACCGGGAGCACCGCCGACCAGAACCGTTCGCCGACCTGGTCGGGCGGGGCGAGCATCACGTTCTCCATCACGGTCATCTCCTCGAGTTCGCGGGCAATCTGGAACGAGCGCACGAGGCCGCGCCGGGCGACCCGGTCCGGCCGCCAGCCCGTGATGTCGGTCCCGTCGAACCGGATCTGACCGCTGTCGGGCGTGTTCACCCCCGTGATGAGGTTGAACGTCGTCGACTTGCCCGCACCGTTCGGCCCGATGAGACCGGTGATGGTCCCGGGCTGGACCTCGAAACTGGTCCCGTCGACGGCCGTGATGCCGCCGAAACTTTTCTGCAGGTCACTGACCGAGAGAATCGGCTCCGCCGTCGTCACCCCGTTCCCGGACGTCTCGTCCGCCACTGTTCCGGCGGACTGCTGGCTTGCCGTCACGACTCATCCTCCTCGCCCGGACGACCGGTGAGCGACACCGTCGACGCGGTCTCCTGGCGGTGACCGAGCAGTCCTTGCGGGCGTCGCTGCATCAGGTACACCAGCACCACACCGAGGATAATAAACCGGAGTGCCTCGATGGGGGTATCCGAGGTGAGGTACGCGAGCATCGGCTCGAACCCCTGGACCGCCTCGACGAACGTGGCCGGCTCGGCGGTCAGGTTTAGGTTCTCGTCGATGACCTGCTTCAGCACCGTCGGTCCCCTGAACAGGACGGCCACGAACACGAGCCCGCCGACAACACTGCCCGTGTTCGACCCGGACCCGCCGAGGATGAGCGCGACGAACACGAAGAAGGTCAGTTCCGGTTCGAACGTGGTCGTGGAGAGAAAGCCCGAGCCGTGGAGCTGCCAGAGAATCGAGGCGAGCCCCATCAACCCACAGCCCACCGCGAACGCCGTTATCTTGAACCGTCGGGTGTCCTTGCCGAGCGAACTGGCGACGAGTTCGTCCTCGCGGATAGCCTTCAGCACGCGCCCGAACGGCGAGTTACCGGCCCGGACGAGCAGGAAATAAAACAGGACAACAGGTATCAGCAACAGGAGTGTGTAGACGAGTTGCTCGGTCTGGGCGGCACTGAACCCCAGCCCCTCTGTGAACCCGAACACCGGGTCACCAACGACCGTCGGGTTCTGGACCGCCTTGAACGCCGGGTCGCCGGGGTTCTCGTAGAGCAGGGTCTTCACCGGACTGTTCGGCAGCGAGAGCGAGTCGGTGCCGCCGGTGCCGAGGGTCACCCCGGCGATACTGAACTCCGCGGCCGCGCGCGAGCGAATCGACAGCCGGATTATCTCGCTGAACGCGAGTGTCACGATAGCCAGGTAGTCCGCCCGGAGTCGAATCGCGGGCAGTGCGGTGAGTGCACCCAGCAGCGTCGCGACGAGCACCCCACCGAGGATACCGACCGGGAGTGGGAGTCCGAGTCCCGGAACGGTCGCGTCCGGCGAGGTGCTGAGTATCGCCATCGTGTAGGCACCGACCGCCATGAACCCCGCCACGCCGAGGTTGAGCAGGCCGGCGTAGCCCCACTGGAGGTTCAGCGCGAGCGCGAGCATCACATACACGAGCACGAGCAGTGTAATCCCCTCGAGTTGGCTTATGATGTTTCCCGCCCCGTCGAACCCGGCGAGGAACAGCAGGAGTGTGAGCAGGACGTACAGTCCGAGTGCCACGCCGCCGACGATGACGAGATCGGTCCGGGTCCGTCTGGCCGTCTCGCGGTCACCGCCACCTAGCGGGTGCCGGAGCGCGCGCAGTCCCCGCCGGAACCCCGCCACGAGACGCTCACCCGGTCCGCTCATACAGTCTTCACCCCGCCGAGGATGCCGTTCGGCCGAACGAGCAACACGAAGACGAGCACGACAAAGGCACTCGCCAGACGCAGTTCGCTCGGCAGCCAGACAACCGAGAGCCGTATCGTGATGCCGATAACGAGACCGCCGACGATGGCCCCGTACACCGAGCCGATACCGCCGAGGATGACCGCCGAGAACACGAGCAACAGTCGGTCCCAGCCGAGTGTCGTGCTCATACCGCCGAGTTCGAGCGCGATGAGAAAGCCCGCGGCCCCGGTGAGTGCGCCGCCGAGCAGCCACGTCGTCCGGACGACACGCTCGGTGGGGATACCGGTCACCAGCGCGAGGTCCTCGTTGTCGGCCATCGCCCGCATCGCCGTCCCGAGTTTCGTGTACCGCAAAACGAGGTGCGTGCCGAGCATGAGCACCGCCGACAGCACGACCACCGCCACCTCGTGAGCACCGACCGAGACAGACCCGCTCCCGATGCTGAGGTCGACAACCGTCGGCACGTCAGTCGTGAGACTCCGGTCGGACCCGGAGAACACGAGCAACAGGAGGTGTCGCAGGGCGAGCGCGACACCGACGCTGGCGATGAGTGTCGCGATACCGCTGGCGTCGCGCATCGGTCTGAACACGACCCGATCGAGCGCGAGCGCGGCGAGCGCGGTGACGACAGCCGCCACCACCAGCCCGAACGCGATTGCGAGCGGTGTTGCCACCGCGTTGATACCGAGTGGCGCCCTCGAGGAGACGAGCACGAGCAGGTCCAGTCCGACCGAGCCGACCCCAGCGACGACGAACGTCGCGATCCAGCCCGAGAACGCGCCGAGCGTGATGTAGTCGCCGTGCGCGAAGTTGGCGAACTGGAGGATGCTGTAGGTCAGTGCCAGCCCGATACCGGCGAGTCCGATCGCCATCCCGCGGACGAGTCCGGTCCAGACGAACGTGGCGAACGTGTCCGCGCCGAGACTCCCCATCACGAGTCGACGGAGGAGGTCAAGCACGAGCACGACCCCGAGAACCCCCAGTAGCGCCGCGAGCGGGCTGATACGGAGCGACGACAGCACCCGGCCCGGCGTGTCACGAACAGCCATACACGCCGACTGCGGGACGGGAAAATAAAAAAGGTTCGTCCGGCACACCGGACAACAGCGCGCGCACCCGGCAGGTCACAGCGGGACGAGCGCGCGCAACCGCCCGAGGATGCCGCCACCCGACTCCCGTTTCTCCTCGAACACCGGGTGGAGCGCGTTCAACAGCTCCTGCCGGGTCGAGAACTCCTCGCGGTCACACCGCTGCAGTGCCTCGCCGAGGGCCATCTCGTGACCGGACGGGTCGACTGCCACCTGCACGTTGCCGTGCTCCGATGCGAGTTCCGTTGCCGTGGTCGGAAACGATACCTCCCGCTTCTGGATGCGCGCGTCCAGTGCCGCGATACCGAACTCCACAATCTCCGGTTCGTCGTCGACGTCGTTCGATGGTGGTCGGGCCGCCATTAGCGAAATGTGCGTTTTCCAGGCTGAAAACAGTACTGCACTACCTGTGACAGCGAGAGAGTCCCGCCTTTTCCCTGAGAGACGAGTGTTCCGACCGCTCAGGTCGGAACCGAGGACTGAACAGGGCGGGCGTGAATCGCGCACACTCTGATGAGAATCCACCGCGTTACTACTGATTTGAGTCTCACCAGGTTTCACTTTCACCGTGGATGGCTGCCGTTCAAGTCCGACGCAGACATACTACCAAGTGATGAAGCGGGCCAACATGTTCGCCGTACGACCCCTCTCCGACGATGGTGAGCAGGTACTCCGGGACTTGCTGGACGCTTCTGCCGCTCTCTGGAACGAAGTCAACTACGAACGCCTCATGCGGTACTGAGCGGAGCAAAGCTCCGCGATGTACGCAAATCTACGATTTGCTTGACAACGACGAAGACAGCTTCGAGGGCGACGTCTGGGACGCCAATACAGGGCGACTCGAAGGCAAATACAAAGGCGTACTTGGTACATCCACTGCCCAACAGGTGATACGCAAAAATAGCGAAGCGTGGCGAGCGTTCTTCCGCCTGAAAGACCAGTACCACGACGAGTCGAACACGTCGGTCACGGAACACCCGGAACCGCCGGGTTTCCGTGGGAACGAGGACGATGGGCGGCAACTCAAAGGCGTCATTCGCAACACGTCGTACACCGTCGAATGGGGCGATCGCTCCCGACTTGAGATACTGGTCGGGGGCGAGTTGAAAGACCGATACGACCACACCGGACGTCTCCGGTTGGAAATCGCTGGCGACCCGAATTGGCCCGACTACGAGAAACAGGGCCGGCTCGACCTGTGGTACGACGAGACTGACTGCACCTTCCGAGCTTCGCAGCCTGTGACTGTTTCTGACGACGCACAGGCAACTCCACTGGCTGATGAAACAGCCGCTCTGGACATTGGTGCGAATACCCTCGTCGCCTGTACCACGACGACCGGCGAGCAATACCTGTACGAAGGCCGCGAGTTGTTCCACCGCTTCCGCGAGACGACGCAAGAAATCGCCCGACTGCAGTCCAAGCTGCCGGAAGGTCGATACAGTAGCAATCGAATCCGGCGGCTGTACCGCAAACGAACCCGTCGCTGTGACCACGCCCAAGAGGCGCTGTGTCGTGACCTACTCGAACGCCTGTATACCGAAGGTGTCGATAC
>CAYZGA010000067.1:0-12850 GCA_964477945.1 uncultured Halobacteriales archaeon | reverse complement strand
TCGGAACACTCGTCACTCACGGGAAGGGCGGGATTCCCTCGCTGTATCAAGATGGTCACGGCAGTAAAGGTCGAAGAGGAGGCAAAGTCACGTCTCGAGGAACTGCAGGCCGAGATACGCCTCCGGACCGGCGAGCGCGTGACACAGCAGGACCTGCTCACCCGACTCATCAACGACGCCTACGAATCGCGCGAGGCGGTGATCGACTCGTTCCGCGAGGAAACAGTCCCACTCTCGGCGAGTGAGCGGGAGACGGTGTGTCGCGGCCGGTTCAGTTCCGGCGTCGAGACCGACGAGGAGGACATCGACGACGTGCTGTACGGGTGATGGAATGACTGTCATCGTCGATACGGGTGTTCTCTACGCCGACCACGACAGAGACGCGACGAGGGCAGTTCTCCCACCCGAGTCCGGCACTGGGGCAACCGGTGGCGTATCGCGGGCAGTGCGGCGGCACCGACGAGAGCCGGACGACCGCGGCGGTCTGTCGAGCCACCAGATATAATATCGTTCCGGGTGAATCCTCGTTATGTCATCACTGGACGCTCCAAGACTTCTCGTGCCGGTCGATGTCTCCACCGACTCGCTGCCGGGTAACGGACTGGCCGACTTTCTCGCCGGTATCGATGTCGTGTTGCTCGGATACTTTCCGGTTCCAGACCAGTCACTCCCGGCGCAAATCAAACTCAACCGTGGCGACGAGGCAGCGGCACGGCTTGACCGCATCGCCGAGCAGGTGCGAGCCGGCGACGTCGCCGGAGTGGTCGAGACAGAACTCGTCTTCACCCACGACCGCCAGGACCCCATCGACCGGGTGGCAGACGAGGACGGCTGTGACGGGGTGCTGGTTCCCGGGGAAGCGGGCCCGGTCGAGCGCATTCTGGTTCCGTTGCGCGGGGACCGGAACCTCGACCGGATTCTCTCGTTTGCCGGTGCGGTCGCGCGACACAGCGGCGCGTACATCACGCTGTTTCACGCGGTCACCGACGGCGACGAGGACGGGGAACAGTTGCTCGCAACCGCCGCCGAGCAACTCGCCGCCGACGGACTCGACGACGGCCGGGTCACGACACAGATCTCCGAGGGCGGTGACAGCTACGCACAGATCGTCGAACAGGGCTCGGTGTTCGACCTGATTGTGCTCGGCGAGACCGAGCCGTCGCTCCGGGAGCGTATCTTCGGCTCGATTCCGGCGACAATCGCGGACCGGACCAGCTGTCCCGTGGTGGTCGTCCGCGACCCGGAGGGCTGAGCCGACATCCCGGTCAGTACCTGAGAATCGCGTAGGCGATGCTTCCGAGACCAGCCGCCACCAGCAGTGACTCGATGGTGTACAGGAGCAGCAGTGTCCGGTCGCCGAGTCTATCGACGTTGACGAGTCCCGGCGTGTACCGCGCCTCGACGAGTGTGCTCGCCGTCACGAGCAGGAACCCCAGTGTCGTGTACCGGAGTTTCTCGTTGTCCACCCGGCGCTGTGCCCTGTAGCTGAGAACTGCCAGTGACCCGCCGATGAGAAACACCAGCACGTTACTCGCGATGAACATCCACGTCTCTATGCTGACCATGACTATGCTGTGTCGTCGCTGTTCTTGCCCGTCGCACCCTCGGAGAGGTCCCGCATGACCTCGTCGAGTTTGTCGACCGTATCTCGCCTGAGTTTGACCTCGATGTCGAACCCGCCGTCCTCGACGACCAGTCGTACCTCCTGCAGGTCGGTGCGAAACCGCTTGTACTGTCCTTTCTCCGGGTCGATCGCCTGTTCCTCGGAGAGCAGGTCGTACTCCACGAGGACGTTGATCCGACGGTACACCGTCGGCAACGACACGTCACAGACCTGCTCCAGTTCCTCCGCCGACACCGGACGGACGCTGGCCGCCGACAGAATCGTGCGGCTCTCGCTACTCGCTAACACCTCGATAATGTTGTCGGGGTTCCACTGGCTCTCAGTCACGCTCGGTTTCCCCGCGATCACCCAGGACTCACCACACGTGTCGTCCCATCGGGGCCGTCTGCACGGGCGGCCCGGTCCTGCAGTCTCGCTTTCCACACACGCAGAGTCAGCCGACAGCGACTAATCAACCTTGGGGTCACTTGTGAACTCCACAACCGCCAGACGAAATCCCCCGTCCCGGCGTCTGCGCTCTCCGACAACCGGTGTCCCGGTTGTTCGTGGAACTGAGAACACAATCCCGTCGGCAGTACCGTCAGATCACCCGTGCTGTCGGGAATCGCGATCACCTGTTGTGAGTTCCGAGAACGTTCTCAGAGGTAAAGTGAGCGGATGCACAACCGGGAGTTAGTGTCCGCAAGCACTCGTACGCCACGGTACAGACATACTGACGGCCGGGTCACGGTCCGGAATCGCGCCACGGTGAGTCGACAGACAGCTGCCGCGGTTGTTGGGACCCGCAGGTGACCGGAGTGATCAACTACACAGACGCTGTCGGCTCCGGGCCGGACCGTCCGGACGCACCCGACTGTCCATCGTGCGGTGAACCGACAGACCGGCGCGTGATGAGCGGGGGCGTGCTGTACGCCTGTTCGAACCCCAACTGTTCCTCCCTGCTGTACGGGAGTGGGACTGCCCCCGGACAGTCGGTGGAGGACTGATGCTGATGTTCGTGACCGGAAACCTGGTCGACCGCTTTGTCGCGACTGGGGTCAGGGCAGCCCCGGTTCGTGCCGAGAGGGCCGTATGACAGACGAGAGTGGCGCGCTCGAGCGCAATCTCGGGTTCACCGAGGCGATGACACTGGGCGGCGGGACGATGATCGGGGCCGGTATCTTCATTCTCCCGGGAATCGCGGCAAAGGGTGCCGGCCCGGCCAGTTCGATATCGTTTGCCATCGCCGGGTTCGTCGCCCTGCTGGCCGCGCTCTCGCTGTCCGAACTCGCGACCGGGATGCCCATCGCCGGGGGGAGTTACCACTACGTCAACCGCGGACTCGGGAGTCTCTTCGGGAGTATCGTCGGCTGGGGGATGTGGACCGGCCTGATGTTCGCGAGTGCCTTCTACATGGTCGGGTTCGGCCAGTACATCGTCGAACCGTTGCCCTTCTTCGACGGTCGCACGCTCATCGTCGCGTTCGGGATTCTGGGGCTCGGACTGATTCTCGGCATCAACTACTACGGAACCGAGGAGTCCAGCGGCGCACAGAACCTGATGATCGGCACCGAGTTCGCTATCGTGATGGCATACACCCTGCTCGGTGTGTTCTTTATCGACGGCTCGAACCTCGCGGAGTTCGCCCCGAGGGGTCCGAGTGGGGTCCTCGAAACGACCGGAACCGTGTTCGTGACCTTCCTCGGGTTCGAGATTATCGCGACAGTCGCGGGTGAGGTAAAAAAGCCGGGAAAGAACATCCCGCTGACGATGGTTCTGTCGGTCGTGTCGGTGACGGTATTGTACATGATCATCATGGTCGTCAGCACCGGAGTCGTTCCGTGGCAGCAACTCGGCGGGTCGCTCGTTCCCGTCTCCGATGTCGCGGACGTCATCCTTGGAACGGTCGGCGTCGCGGCGATCGTGTTCGCGGCCGTTATCGCCGCAATCTCGAGTTCGAACTCCTCGGTGCTCGCGGCCTCGCGGGTCATCTTCGCGATGGGGCGGGACAACCTGATGACAAACTGGCTGAACGTGACCCACGACCGGTTCAACACGCCCCACCGCGCGATTCTCACAACCGGTGCGGTGACGACACTGCTCATCGCGCTCGGTCTCGAGGTTGGAGAGATTGTCGCACTTCTCGCGGAGGTCGCGAGTTTCAGCTTCCTGGTGTCCTACGCGCTCGTTCACCTCTCTCTGGTGAGTTTCCGGCGCGCGAACCCCCCGGAGTACGACCCCGACTTCGTGCTTCCGGACCTGCTGTATCCCGCCGTGCCGGTCGCGGGTGTACTGATGACGGTGTTTGTCATCTACCAGATGGAAACCCTGGTCCAACTCGTCGGCATCGGGATAGTCGTGCTGGGCCTAATCTGGTATCTTGTCTATGTCTACGCCCAGGGCCGGGATGTCGAGTCCGGTCTCCTGCTGGATACGTTCCGCGAACCGGACCGGCCGTACCGCGTCGCGGTGCCGGTTGCGAACCCCGAGACACAGCGGGGCTTGCTCCAGTTGGCGGCGGCCACCGCACGGATTCACGCCGACGACGGAACACCGCAACTCGTGGCTATCAACGTCGTCGAGGGCGAGTCCTCGCCGGACACGAACGTCGATGCCGGCCGGTTGACCAGCCAGCGGGAACTGCTCGCGGCTGCCGACGAGGTGGCCGAGGATATCGGTATCGACCTGCAGACGCGCGCGGTCGTCGCACCGGACACCGGGCAGGCCATCGTCGACGTTGCCGAGGAGGCGGAGGCCGCACAGTTGCTGCTCGGCTGGGACGGCGAGTTGGCCCGCGGCGAGTACGTGTTCGGCCGGACAATCGACCCCGCAATCCGGGAGGCGTCCTGCGAGGTGTCGCTGGTCAGCGTCGAGACGGAGATCGGGCAACCGGTCGCGCTGGCCGGTCCCGGACCGCACGCCCCGGTCGCGGCGCGTCGCGCCGCCGAGTTTGCCGCCGTCGCCGACGAGACGCCGGTGCTACTGAACGTTCAGTCACCCGACGGTGACGACCCGGTCGCCCGCGGCCAGGACGCCATCGACTGGATCGCCGACCGGGCCGACCTCGCGCCCGACGAGTACGAGTCCGAGGTCGTCGTCTCGGACGACACGGAGGCCGCTATCGTCGACGCCGTGGCCGAGTACGACACTGTCTGTGTAGGTCTCTCGGAGAAGAGTGAGACCGAGCGGGTGCTGTTCGGGTCTATCGCGGAGCGGATCAGCCGCGCCGCACCCGGCAACGTCGGTATCATCCGGGGCGAACTCGAACGTATCGTCGACGGACAGCCCGGGGACCGCGACGTGACATCGGCAGACTGACCCTCCCGGACGGGCCGGCGTTTCGGCATCACCGCGTTCGCACCGCGCTGTGGCCGCCGGTCGACGGTTCGCGGTGACCGACGACCGTCGGTGACGCCCTCGCCGGGCCGCGCCGCGGTGTGGGGTCGTGGACCGCCCGCGGCCCGCAGGTCGGGTCGGCTGGCCGACCGAGGCCGCCTCTACCCGCCGGGTCCACCGCTCACTGGTTCGCTACATCGTCGTGACGGCGCGGGTAGCCCCTGTCTCGCGCGTGGTTCAGCGGCCCGGAACACGGACCCTGACGTCAGGAATCCGCTCGAAGTCAGCCGGATTCGTCGTGACGACCGGCTCGTCGTACCGTCGCGCAGTCGCCCCGATGACGATATCGTTTGGCGACACGCGGTCGCCGCTCCGACGGAGCTGTCCATCGATACGGCCCGCGGTTCTGGCAACCTCGGCTGTCGTCTCGACGACGGGCCGCGAGTCAAGCACTGCACGGATTTTCTCTACCTCCGCGGCGGGCGTCTCGGTGTATCCCACACCCACGTACAGTTCGTAAACGACCTGCGCGGGGATTCGCTGTGACCGACTGCCTGCATCGAGTTCGTCACCCAGTTCGACGGCAGCCGGGTCGTTGTTCATCAGGTCGATGAGAAACGACGTGTCGAGAATCATTCGTCGCTCCGCTCGAGAGCCGAATCGAGTTCGTCGATGTCCGCTGTTGCGGCGCTGTCGACACCCTCGACCGCATCGCGAAAGTCCTCGGCCGCCTCGTCGGACAGGATCCCGGTCAGCGTTCGCAGCGACGGACCCCCGATGAGTCGGTCGATCGCCTCCGAGAACGTCTCGTCCTCGCGCTTGTGCGCCTTGACTCGCTCGTACACGTCGTCGTCGAGACGGACCATCCTCGTTCCCATACTGTAAACGACTGTATACAGACGGTTAGCTCCTGGGGTGTGGAGCGGTCTGTCTCCGGCTGCTCGGCGTCCGAGCGGCGCTCCCGGTCGCCGACGACATCCTCGGCAGGGTCGTGTTCGACACTCTCTGCGGCCGCCGGTCGACGGTTCGCGGTGACCGACGGCCGTCGGTGACGCCCTCGCCGGGCCGCGCCGCGGTGTGTGGTCGTGGACCGTCACTCCCGTCGGAGTGCCTCGATGGGGTCGACGCGGGCACCGCGCCAGGCCGGGTAGAGCCCGGCGAGCACGCCGACCAGCACACCGACGAACACGGCGATACCGATCCAGTCGAACGGGACCACCATCGGCCAGCTCGGTATCGACACCGCGAGGTAGCCGACACCGAGCCCCAGCAGGACCCCGAAGAAGGCACCGATCACCCCGAGGATGAGCGACTCCACGAGGAACAGCTGTATCACCTCGCGTTTCCTCGCGCCGACAGCCTTCATGATACCGATCTCCCGGGTGCGCTCGGTCACGCTGACGATCATGATGTTGGCGATGCCGATGGAGCCGACAAACAGCGAGAGACCGGCGACACCGCCGATGAACAGCTGGAGCTGGTCGAGAAAGTCGGTGAACTGGTCGACGGCGTCCTCGATTGTCTGCACCGCGATGGTCTGGCCGTCTCCTTTCAGCTCCGCGGCGGTGGACTCGTTTTGCAAGTAGTTGTCGACGTCGTCCTGGACGGTCTCGAGCTGGTCCATGCTGTCTGCTCGCACCATCATGGCCGGGTAGGCACGCTCCTCGTCACCGCTCGGGGTCTCGACGGTGGTGTCGTAGTGTTCGAGCGGCACGAACACCCGCGGCATGCCGCCACCGGTGTTCTGTTCGACAATCCCGGTCACGGTCAGGCGCAGCTCGCTGTCGTCCTGCAACGTGATGGCGAGCTCGTCACCGAGGCTGATGTTCTCGCCGCCGGTCTCCGCTTTCAGGTCGAGCAGTCGCTCGTTGACGACCGCCTCGTTCTGTGATGTGAACGCCTCACCCGAGGTCATGTTGTACAGTTCCGAGTCGAACCCGTCTGCCGTACTCGCGCTCACGCTGTAGATGGAGCCGCTCCCGCCGGTGATGGTCTCCTCGCCGTGTGTCAACTGCACCGCCGACAGCGATGCCCGCGGCGTGACAGTGTCGACACCGGAGATGTTCGCAACTGCGTCGACATCACTCTCGGTGTATATCGGGACGGACACCGATTGACCGCTGCCGAGTCCCCCCTCGGTCTGTGTCACCACCTGCATCGTCGGGTCCTCCTCGGTCTCGATATCACCCAGCACGTCCTGTTCCAGGCCACCGCCGAGCACCATGAACGTGATGACCGCGGCGATGCCGATGATGATGCCGAGCGTCGTCAGTGTCGACCGCAGTTTGTGGCCCGTGATCGCCCGCCAACTCATCCGGATACTCTCAGTGAGCTTCATGTGCGACCACCTCCGTTCCCGCGTGGCTGTCGTCGAGCTGCTCGATCTCCTCGACCTGGCCGTCGACGAGGTGGACAATCCGTTCTGCGTGCTCGGCGATCTGCCGCTCGTGGGTGACCATCAGGATGGTCCGGCCGTCCTCGTTGAGCTCCTCGAACAGGTCCAGTATCTCCGCGCCGGTGTCAGTGTCGAGGTTGCCGGTCGGCTCGTCGGCGAGCACCAGCGAGGGCTCGTTGACCAGCGCACGGGCGATGGCGACCCGTTGGCGCTGGCCGCCCGACAGTTCGGTCGGGTCGTGGTCGAGCCGGTCGCCGAGACCGACGCGTTCGAGTAACTGCTCTGCCCGCTCGCGGCGACCCACGTCGACATCCTTGTTGAACACCATCGGCAGGGTCGCGTTCTCGGCGGCGGTCAGTCGGGGCATCAGGTTGAACGTCTGGAAGATGAATCCGATCTCCGTCCCGCGAAGCTGCGCTCGCTGTGTGTCCGACAGCTCGTTGACCAGACGGCCGTCGATCTCGACCACGCCCTCGTCGGGCGTGTCCAGACAGCCGAGCAGGTTCATCAGCGTGCTCTTGCCGGACCCACTCGGTCCCATCACCGCGGTAAACGAGCCCTCGGGGAGCGAGAGCGAGACGCCGTCGAGAGCGTGGACCGGTTCGCCGAGGTAGTACGTTCGGCGTGCGTTGCGTGTCGAGACAACAGCGTTCCTGGACTGTTGTGCTGGTGGTACCGTTTTTGCCATATCTGTACGGACGGTGCCTGCCTCCCTGTGCGTGGATGCTAGCTATACCGAACGCGTCTGTGACGGTGGCTAGCTATACAGACTCGGCCCACGGCATCGCCTGGCGTCGGACGAGCGCCTGCCGTGACAGCGTCGTGTCCGGTGTTCGTGACGCGGGTCACACCGGAGTCGGTGCTCGTGGCGTGTGGCGGGGACAGGCAGTCGGATACCTTTTGCCAACAGCCCACATACACCCGCTACTCAATGCCTCTCACGAAGCGCATCATCCCGTGTATCGACGTGGACATCGACGAGAACGGACAGGCGGCGGTCTACACGGGGGTGAACTTCGAGGACCTCGCGTACACGGGTGACCCGGTGGAGATGGCGAACGCCTACAACGACGCCGGGGCCGACGAGTTCGTCTTTCTCGACATCACGGCCTCGGCGGAGGGCCGGGAGACGATGCTCGATACGGTCCGGTCGGTGGCCGACGAGGTGTTCATCCCGCTGACCGTCGGCGGTGGTATCCGGACCCGAGCGGATATAAAGGAGACACTGCGTGCAGGTGCGGACAAGGTGTCGATGAATACGGGTGCGCTGGAGAACCCCGACATCATCGAGGCGGGGGCACGGGCCTTTGGCAGTCAGTGTATCGTCATCTCGGTGGACGCCCGCCGGCGCTACGACGAGGCCGGTGACCACTACGTCGAAACTGACGGCGAGTCCTGCTGGTTCGAGTGCACCGTGAAGGGTGGCCGCGAGGGCACCGGTATCGACGTGCTCACGTGGGCCAGTGAAGCCGACGAGCGCGGTGCCGGCGAACTGTTCGTCAACTCGATCGACGCCGACGGCACGAAAGACGGGTACGACATCCCCCTGATGCGTGCGGTGGCCGACACCGTGTCGACACCCGTCATCGCCTCGTCGGGGTGTGGCGGGCCCGAGGATATCTACGAGGTGTTCACCGAGACCGATGTCGACGCGGCGCTTGCGGCCTCTATCTTCCACTTCGACGAGTACTCTATCCAGGAAACAAAGGAGTATCTCGACGAGCGCGGGGTTCCCGTCAGACTGTGACCGGCAGACCGGACCGGGTGCGGGCACGCCGAACGGTCACCGCCGACAGATATCGACGTCCGCGTCTCCGCCGTGTGGGCGGGTCTCCCGGGAGTCCCGGAGAACCACGACGCCCGTCACCGCGAGAGTGCGACGCTGTCGCCGTGTCCACCATCGGGTAGGCAGAGCGGCGAGTCCGGACTCACCGGCCGGGAACTGCGCTCGAGCGGACCCCGAGGACACCCGCCGTCGCCGGGGACTCACCGGCGTCGCGTGAACACGACAGCGACAACCGCGAGCACGACGACCAGCACGCCGAACCCGGGACCGTTCCCGTCTGCGCCGGACCCGTTGCCCCCGTCGGAGTCGGTGTCGTCGGGGCTGTCGTCCGACCCGCTATTATCGTTGTCGTCGTTTCCGCCGTCGTCACTGTCGTCGTTTCCGTTCCCGTCACTGTCGTCGTTTCCGTCGTCGTCACTGTCGTCGTTTCCGTCGTCGTCACTGTCGTCGTTTCCGTCATCGTCCCCGCCACTGTCGTCGTCACCGTCATCGTCACTGTCGTCGTTCCCGTCACCGTCATCGTCACTGTCGTCGTTCCCATCACCGTCATCGTCACTGTCGTCGTTCCCGTCACCGTCATCGTCACCTGGTGTTGTTCCATCGACGGCGTACAGGGTGGTCTGACCGTCGGCGTAGACGGTACCGCCGTCGACGGCAGGGGAGAGACCCGCGAGTCCATCGGCGACGAACGACCACCGCGTATCGCCGGTTACCGGGTCGAGCGCGGACAGCACACCGCCCTCGTCGCCGGCGTAGAGGGTTCCGTCCGTCAGCACGAGCGGCGAGTTCACCCCGCCGGCGGTGGCGGTACTCCAGCGGCGCTCGCCGGAGGTGGCCGCCACCGCGTGGACAGTCCCCTCGGCACCCCCCACGTACAGGCTCCCGTTTGCTACCACGGGTGCGACGTCGAGCGACCCGTTCAGTTCGAGCGTCCACCGTTGCTCGCCGCTCCCCGCGGTGAGTGCGGTCAACACTCCTGTCGGTGTGCGACTCGGGTTACCTGGGGCGGTATCGACGCTCTTGACGTATGCCGTCTCGTTTGCCACGGTGACCGAGAGCCGGTTGATGCTTGCAGTCTCGTGTGTCCAGACCACGTCGCCGGTTGCGGCGTCGACGGCGTGTACCTGGCCGGCGCTCGCGGCCGTGTCGACTGTCGGCACGTAGACCGTCCCCGCCGAGACAGTCGGACTGGACAGGACGACCCCGTCGAGTTCGACCCCCCAGGTCCGGTTACCGGTGGCGGTGTCGACGGCGACCAGCCCCGACCTGGTGCCGGCAAACAGCGTGCCGTTCGTGACCGTCGGTTGCGCTGTTGCCTGTTCGACCACACCGGACACCTCGCGTTCACCGGTTGCCGCGTCGAGTGCATCGACAGTTCCGGTCGGCGTCCCGGCAAGGACCGCGTCGCCGGCAACCGTCAGCAGTGTTACGAGCGACCCGCCGACCGGGGTGCGCCACGTCGTGTCACCGGTCGCCGCGTCGACGGCGACCACGTTCGACCCGCTGGTGCCGACGTAGACGGTCCCACTGGACGCGCGCAGTACGCTGGTCCGGTTGCCGAGGTCCGCTCGCCACACCTGCTCGCCGGTCGCGCCGTCGAGTGCGAACAGTGTTCCGCTCCCGGACTGGACGTAAGCGCGCCCGTCTGCCAGCGTCGTCCCGGCGGGTGTCTCGTCGAACTCGGCCGCCCAGGTCACGTCCGACCGCTCCCACGGAACAGACTCGGCGGTGTCTGACCCCGTGACCTCCCGGTCGACCCCGGCGAGCGCGTCGACGGTTGGCGCGTTGACGATTCGGAGACGGGTCCCGTTCCGGTCGACGTGGAACGCGTCGGCGAACCCGCTGCGCTCGGGGAGCCGGTACGTGTTCGGCAGGTCGGCAACCGGGTCGGCCCCGTGGTACGCGAGCAGTCGGCGGTACGCGTCGTGGAACTCCCGGGCATCGGCGGTGGTGTCCCAGGCTATCTCGTAGACGTACCCCGTCTCGTTCGACGCCGTCGCAACGTAGGGAAGCAGCCTGTCACCGTCCCACCCGGTCGTCGCGGGGTGGTCGTAGCTGAGGCTTCGCCCCCCGCTCCGGTGGTTCCCGATGGGGATTATCTCACCGCCGGCGGACCGGTCGAGCGCCGGGGAGAGCAGTGACACGTACAGTCCGGGTTCGCCGACGGACCCCGTGAGGCGCTCGCCGTCGGCTGTCAGGGGTTGCCAGGCGTCCGTGCTCCGGTCCCGTACCCCCAGGTCACTCGGGTCGTCCTCGCCGTACCTGTCGGGATGGATAACCTGTTCCGTGCTCGCGGGTGGGTTCTCGTAGAGACTGTCGACGGCCGCCCACCCCATCTGCTCGTGTCTGTTGCTGACGAACCGCTGTCCGGACTCGTACGGTTGCGTGAACAGTCGCTGCATCCCCTCGTCGAGAGCCGAGAGGTCCGGAACGCTGGTTCGGTCCGGACGGTAGCAGGTCCCGCTCCAGGTGGACTCGCAGTGCTGTTCGTACAGTTCCTGCACGTAGTTCGCGTCACCTTCGATGTAACTGTTTCGCGTGTTTCGTTCCTCGATTGTCTCGACGTCCGGGATGTCGAACTGGGTGTCCTGCTGGGCGTGGAACAGTTCCTGTGCGAGTATCGCCTCGCGAATCTGTCGAACGTCACCGGTCGGGGATACCATCGTCACGTTGCCCGTCTCCGGTCTGTAGTAGCCGTTGACAGCACCGGTCAGTGCCTGCCGTGACTCGACAGCGTCGCTTGACTCGTTTATGAGCAGAAGTGCCTCGTACTGCGCGTTCAGCAGTGCTCGCTCCGCTTCGCCGGACGGTTCGGTCTCGAACTGTCCCTCGGCAACTGCCGACTCCTGTTCGTCGGCAAAGAGTATCCGCACCGGCGGGGTCCGGTCGAACTCGATACCCCGGATAGACTCGATGCGGGCCATCGTCCGTGCAACGACCGCCTCGAGTTCGGATTCGGTGATGCCGTCGGACTGGTCGATCGAGAGTGTGGCGTTCGCCCAGACACCACTCTCCCACCCGAGTCGGTCCGAGGCCGGGTCCGGGGCGTCAGTCTCCACGACCGACTCGTCGACGGTGACGTTGCTGTCCGTTGCTGTCACGTTCTCGGCGGTTGCCGGGACGGCGACGAATCCGAGACAGAGCACGAGGACACCGACAGCGAGTGCCGCGCTCCGCCCCCGTCGTCGTACCGGAGTCACTTTACTCAGCGGGTACATGTCACGCACTGCGGGGCGCCCGAATATAACCGACGACGGCCGGTTTCGTCCCCAGTCACCGGGCGACGGATACAAGTAACCGGGCGAGAATAGTCGTTCGACAGTCCCAAGAAGGGCAGGCCTGCGACAACGCGGGTCACCGGAAGCGCTCAGCCTCCTCACCGTGTCCTCGACCCGTTGGAAGCGGTCGCCGGCGGCAGTCGGGTCACGATTCGGTGAGTCGTCCGCCGTCGACGGCGACGTTCTCGCCGCTGATGTAGGCGGCGTCCTCGGAGAGAAAGAAAAGCACCGGTGCGGCCACGTCGTCGAACGACGCCGCCCGGCCCCGCGGGAAGTCGGACACGTCGGAGACGGTGTTCTCGACGGCAAACGGCGAAACGGCGTTGACCGTGATGCCGTCGTCCTGCGTGTCCCCCGCCAGCATCCGGGTGAACATCAGCACCCCCGTCTTTGCGACAAAGTACGGGAAGTTCACCGGCGGCGCGTGCATCCGGTCGCTGTCGGCGAACCCG
>CAYZGA010000066.1:0-12942 GCA_964477945.1 uncultured Halobacteriales archaeon | reverse complement strand
ATGAAGACGACGAGGATGATGAAGACGACGAAGACGACAATCAGGGGCCGCTCGATGCGAGCGTGACTGTCGACAACGGCACCGCGACGCTCACCGCGACGGTCGGTCAGAGTCCGGTCGGCGTCCAGGGTGCGAACGTCACCGTCAACGGCGAGTTCGTCGGCACCACCGACGCCAGCGGCCAGGTCTCCTTCGACGTGCCCGACAACGCCACCCAACTCGACATCACCGTCGAGTACCAGGGTGAGTCCGTCGAACTGACCTACGACCTCGATGACGACGAGGACGACGAAGACGACGAGGATAATGAAGATGACGAGGACGACGAGGACGACGAGGACGACGATGATGAGGTTACACTCGACGGGAGCGTCACGGTCGACAACGGCACCGCGACGGTGACGGTCGTGACTGCGGCCAACGCGACGGCTGTCGCGGGCGCCAACGTCACTGTCAACGGTAACTTCGTCGGGACCACAGACGCCAGCGGTCAGGTGTCCTTCAACGTGCCCGACAACACCACCCAACTCGACATCACCGTCGAGTACCAGGGTGCGGAACTCGAACTCGAGTACGAGATCGAGGACGAAGACGACGAGGATGATGAAGACGACGAGGATGATGAAGACGACGAAGACGACAATCAGGGGCCGCTCGATGCGAGCGTGACTGTCGACAACGGCACCGCGACGCTCACCGCGACGGTCGGTCAGAGTCCGGTCGGCGTCCAGGGTGCGAACGTCACCGTCAACGGCGAGTTCGTCGGCACCACCGACGCCAGCGGCCAGGTCTCCTTCGACGTGCCCGACAACGCCACCCAACTCGACATCACCGTCGAGTACCAGGGTGAGTCCGTCGAACTGACCTACGAACTCGAAGACGACGAGGACGACGAAGATGACGAGGATGACGAAGATGACGAGGATGACGAAGACGACGAGGACGACGAAGACGACGAGGACGACGAGGGCGGGGCCCCGATCAACGTAGACGTCGCAGTCGATAGCGGGACCGCAACGGTGACGGTGTCGATTGGCGGAAGTCCTGTCGGCGTCCAGGGTGCGAACGTCACCGTCAATGGTGAGTTCGTTGGCACTACCGACGCCAGCGGCCAGGTCTCCTTCGACGTGCCCGACAACGCCACCCAACTCGACATCACCGTCGAGTATCAGGGTGAGTCCGTCGAACTGACCTACGAACTCGAAGACGACGAAGATGACGAGGACGACGAAGATGACGAAGACGACGAAGATGACGAAGACGACGAAGAGGAGGAGGCCTAAATGAGCACACAGGAGCCGGCATCGACAACAGGAGGTGGCAGCATCAGCGTGCTGCGGGTCGCCGTGTACGTCGCGGTGCTGGTCCTGGCAGGGGCGGCCCTGTCGGTGACAGCCGCTGGTGCACAGACAGCGGGGACAGACGAACCGGTCCCGGACGCGGTGATTGTCAACCTCGACGAGGAGGGCGATGCGGTCGTAGCAGTCACGATATCGTTCGACCTGACGGTGGCCGAGGAGCAGACCGACTTCGAGGCGTTCGTCGAGAACGAGCAGCGACAGCAGGCCCAGGTCGACCAGTACGAGTCACGGCTGGACCGCGTGGCGACGGAGATATCGGCAGGAACCGACCGCGAGATGGACGTAACCGGACCGAACATCGAAACCCGCACCGTGAGCGACGAGGAGACCGGGCTGGTCGTGCTCTCGGCCACCTGGCAGAATCTGGCGGCCGACACCGGCGACCAACTCGTCCTCGGCCCGCCGTTCGACAGCGGGTTCAACACGGACCAGACGCTCGTGGTCCGCCCGCCGGAGCAGTACCAGGTCGCGTCGTCGACTCCCACCCCGGACAACACGACGGGGCAACTGGTCTGGAACGAAGACCAGTCCCTCGGCTCGTTCGAACTCGTCGTTGAACCCCAGGACGAGGGAGGTAACAACGGCGGGGGCGACGACGGCGGAAGCAACGACGATGGAAGCGACGGCGGCGGCAGCAACGACGACGGCGGAAGTAACGACGATGGAAGCAATGGCGGCGACGACGCCTCGGGCCCCGGGTTCGGTATCGTGGTGGTTCTCGTCGCCGTCGGAACCGCGGTACTCCGGCTCGGCACCCGAAGCTGACCGTCGTCGGCTGACGCGACGTTCGCTCAGTCCGTGCGGGTTCTGACTGTCGGTGCTCGCGTTTATATCTCGGAACGAGACCAGTTGGCGGTATGCACTCGTTTCGAGACGTGGAGACGGCCGCCTACTGTCCCCGGAAACTCTACTACCGGCGACGAGCAGACGACACCGGCGAGGTTCCCGACGAGGTGGAAACCCGGCGCGAGGTTGCGTTCAGCTACGAGCAGTTGCTCGAAGACGACGACGCGCTGGCGTCGGCACCGCTCGCGGTGACACCGACACAGTTTCGCTCGCGTCTCGGTTGCGCGCGGGCCAGGCTGAACGCGGACGACTGGCGTCGACTGGTCGACCCTGCCGGGCGTGACGTGTTGCTCTCGGGCCGGGACTGTCGTGGAATCGCACACAAGCAACTCGACACGACACCGCCGTCGGCGTCGCTGGTGTTCACCGGCGACCCGCCCGAGTCCGGCGTCTGGCACCCACAGAGCGTGCGCCTGATGGCCGTCGCGAAGGCACTCTCCTGGGAGACCGAGACGCGTGTCGAGCGGGTGTTCGCGGAGTACCCCACACACGGCGTCATCAGGGAGGTTGCAGTCGACGCACGCCGGTCCGCCGAGTACCGCGAGGCGGTCCGCATCGCCGACTCCATCGACGGGCCACCACCGCGCACCGACAACCGGTCGAAGTGCGAGCCCTGCGAGTTCAGCGGCGAGTGTGGCGTCCGGACGCGGTCACTGCGGAGTCTCCTCGGCGGCTGAGGCGGCGACAACCGGGGGTTTAAATCCAAAGACGGACCAGTTCACGTCGATGGAGTCGGGACCGGTTCCGGGGCTCGCGGCACCCGCACGAGCCTGTGCGCGGCGGCTGTCCCGGGCAGACGAGGTACTGCTCGCGTCACACATCGACGCCGACGGGCTGACCAGCGCCGCGATCGCCTCGACGGCACTCGCCCGCGCCGGTCTCCCACACGACGTCGTGTTCAAAAAACAGCTCGACGAGACCGAGATAGCCGATATCGCCGCTCGTGGGCAGGAGACGGTGCTGTTTACCGATTTCGGGAGCGGACAGCTCGGTATCATCGCCGAGCACGAGCGCGCCGGCGACTTCGAGCCGGTTATCGCGGACCACCACCAGCCGGCCGACGCGACCACCGAGTTCCACCTGAACCCGCTGCTCGAAGGTATCGACGGTGCCTCGGAGCTGTCGGGTGCCGGCGCGACGTACGTGCTCGCACGTGCGCTGGCGGCGGTCGACGGGGTGAGTCAGCGACCGACGACGGAACCGGAGGCGAGCAACCGTGACCTCGCGGCGCTGGCGGTCGTCGGTGCGGTCGGAGATATGCAGGCGACCGACGACGGACTGGTCGGGGCGAACAGCGATATCGTCGCGGAGGGCGTCGACGCGGGGGTGCTCGTGGAGTCGAAGGACCTCGCGCTGTACGGCAAGCAGACACGGCCACTGCCGAAGTTACTGGAGTACGCCAGCGAGGTTCGCATCCCGGGTGTCTCGAACGATTCGCAGGGGGCAGTGTCGTTTCTGCAGGAACTCGATATCGACGCGCGGGCAGGCGACGACTGGCGGCGGTGGGTCGACCTCTCGGACGGTGACAGGCAGACACTGGTGAGCGGACTCATCCAGCGAGCGCTCACCCGCGGCGTTCCGCCGGGGAAAGTCGAGCGACTCGTCGGGACCACCTACACCCTCACCGACGAGGACGAGGGAACGGAGTTGCGCGACGCGAGCGAGTTCTCGACGCTACTGAACGCGACGGCGCGCTACGAGTGTGGCGACGTGGGGCTGGCGGTGTGTCTCGGCGACCGCGGGGCAGCGCTCGACCGCGCACAGCGACTGCTCGCCACCCACCGGCGCAACCTCTCCGAGGGGCTGGACACCGTCAAACAGCAGGGTGTCGAGCGCGCCGAGCACCTGCAGTGGTTCGACGCCGGCACGGAGATACGCGAGACGATCGTCGGTATCGTCGCCGGGATGGCACTCGGCGTGGACGGTGTCGACCCGGACCGGCCGATTGTCGCGTTCGCGCGAAAGGAATCGGAGGACCCGGACGAGGGCGAACCGGAGACGAAGGTGTCGGCGCGTGGAACGGGCAGGCTGGTCGGCAAGGGGCTCGACCTCTCGGTGGTCGTCGGCGAGGCGGCCCGCGAACTCGGGGGTGACGGTGGCGGACACGATATCGCCGCCGGAGCGACGATTCCGGCCGGCGAGGAGGCGGCGTTCGTCGAACACGCGGACGCGCTGGTCGCGAAACAGCTCGGACAGCAGCCACAGACCCACAACTGATTCGGGCCGGAACTGTATCCCGACCGGCACCCGAGCAGCCGTCGAGACACGGTCCCGGAGTGAACGCACCGGGTGCCAACGTCGGCGACAGCGATGTCCGGTAGTGGTGTGGTGATGGGTCGCAAGCGGCAGTCATTTGGAGAGGGACACGCTATGGCGAGTCGATGACAGAGTTCGACCCTGACAAGTTCGAGGACAAGTACGAACACTACTTTCCGGAGTTACAGCGAGCCTACAGGCAGGCCTTCGAGACGATGCACGACCGCTACGACTCGGAACTGGTTCACGCCATCGACCAGCAGGTCCTCGCGGAGAGTGAGCCGTTCTACGAGGGGGACGGCGAGTTCCGTATCGAGTTGCCGGCGGACCCGGCCGACCGGCTCTCGGGTGTCGTCGTCGACGAGGCGAAACTCGGCGACGTGCTCGACCGCTACCACACGGAACTGGAGCGTGAACTGCAGTCGGTCTTCGGGTTCGGGAATGGACACAGTTAATACCGGTGCCGCTGAACCGGAGGCGTATATGAACAGCGAACCCGGGGTGGGACGGTGCGGGTAATCGCCAAGTTCGGGGGGACGAGCGTCGGGGACGGAGAACGTGTCAAGCGAGCAGCAGACTCTATCGCGGCAGCGGTGGCAGACGGTCACGAGATGGGGATCGTCGTCAGCGCGATGGGCGACACGACAGACGACCTGCTGGAGCAGATACGGTTCGACGCGAGCGAGGCCGACCGGGCCGAGATTGTGAGCATGGGCGAGCGTACCGCCGTTCGCCTGCTAAAGGGGGCACTGGAGGCGCGAGGCATCGACTCGGTCTTTCTGGAACCCGGTCGCGAGGACTGGCCGATAATCACAGACCCCTACGGCGAGGTGGATGTCGAGGAGACAAAGCGCCGTGCCGGACGGATAGCGGCACTGATGGCCGATGGCGTCGTGCCCGTGATGACCGGCTTTCTCGCACAGGACCACGACGGCACCATCACGACACTCGGGCGTGGCGGGAGCGACACGACGGCGGTCATGCTCGGCAACTACGTCGGCACGGACGAGGTCATCATCGTCACCGATGTCGAGGGGGTGATGACCGGCGACCCGAACGTTGTCGAGGGAGCGCGTAACGTCGGCGAGATCACCGTCGACGAGTTGCGAAACCTCTCCTTTCGCGGGGCCGAGGTGGTCGCGCCCTCCGCGCTCGCGTACAAGACCTCGGAGTTCGACGTTCGGGTCATCCACCACCAGCACTCGGACCTTCTGACCGGCGGCACGAACATCGAGGGCGAGTTCGAGAGCCTCGTCGACCTGCAGGAGCGGGCGCTGGCCTGTGTCACCGTCGCCGGACGGTCGATCCGGAACCAGCCGGGCGTCCTATCGTCGCTGTCGGCCGCGCTCGCCGACGCCGGTATCAACATCCAGACGGTCTCCAGCGGACTCGACTCGGTTACCTTCTACGTCGACACCACCGAGGCCAAACAAACGGAGACACTGCTCCACGAGCGGGTCATCGGGGAGGATATCCTCTCCAGTGTCACCGTCGAGGAGAAGCTCGCCGCCGTCCGCATCACCGGGAGCGAGATAGAGCGACAGACCGGCGCGGTCAACGAGTTGCTCACCGCGCTCGCAAACGAGCGCATCTTCGTCCACGACGTCATCACCAGCGCCACCTCCGTCTCGGTGTTCGTCGACTGGACGGACCGTGAGACGGCGCTGGAAGCGGTACAGGCTGTCGTCTGAGTCGGCCTACCGCCCCTCGCGCAGACGCGTACCGATTTGCTCGGGGAGGCCCGCATCGTCGACCGCCGCCTGCACCCGGTCGATGTCGTACCGGACACGGTGTTCTGTGACCGAGAGTGTCGACAGGTCGAGCACGGCGTAGGCCGCACGCGGGTCGCCGTCGCGTGGCTGGCCGACGCTCCCGGGGTTCATCACGACCCCCTCGTCGAACCGCTCGTGACCCTGCACGTGGGTGTGCCCGAGCACGAGCACGTCCTCGTCGTCGAGGAGTGTCGGGGCGAACTCCTGCGGGTACGTGTAGCGGTCGGGGTCGTCCGGGTGCCCGTGAGCGAGTTTGACACGGCCGTCAGCGACCGTTCGCTCGGCGGGCAGGTCCGCCAGCCAGGCCTGCTGGTCGTCGGTCAGCGTCTCGCGGGCGTGTGCGACGCCAGCGCCGGCCATGCTGTTGAATCCGAACCCGCTGTTCCGGACGACTGCCCGGTCGTGGTTACCCATCACGGTCTGCACCGACCGCTCGCGGAGCGCGTCGACACAGTCCCCGTGAAACGGATTGTACCCGACGACATCGCCCGCACAGACGAGTCCGTCGACGGCCGGCATGTCTGCGAGGACGGCATCGAGCGCGACCCTGTTCCCGTGGATATCCGAGACAACCCCGAGTTCCATACATCGTATTCGTGTCGCCACGACTTAACTGTCCGGCCCTCTGTTCGGAGATAGCACCGACGGAGTCGGGTGGTCGGCCCACTGGCTTTTTGCCTCCGCGCCCGAACGGAAAGTCGATGGAGTTCCAGTCGGTGCCGGGTGTCGGGCCGAAGACGGCCGAGGCGCTGTCGGAACTCGACAACCCGGAGCGGGCACTGCACGAGGGTGACGTGGCGGCACTGGCGCGGGCCCCGGGTGTCAGCCCCGGCCGGGCGGCCCGCATCGCCCGCGGCGCGATCCGCGAGCGCCACGACGACCCCGGCGGGTTCACCGCCACCGACCGCGCACGCGATATCCACCGCGAGGCGCTGTCACTGCTCCAGGAGCGGGCGGTCACCGATTACGCGACCCAACGGCTGGAGACACTGTACCCTGCCACGGTCGACTCCCGGATCGAGGAGTGCCGGGAGTTCTCCCGGCAGGCGATGGAACGCGACCCGGACCCGGCGGTTCTGGACGCACTCACGGACGTGGACCCGCTCGTCGACCCGGACGACGTGCGCGTCCGCGAGCGGTGTCTCGCCACGGCCGACGCCGAGCGGTACGCAGAGGCCCGTGAGGCTGTCCCGGAGCTGTCGGTCGAACTCGTCGATGACACCCGCCAGTTGGCGGAGCTGGGCCGGGGGTACGCGACGGTCATCGCGCTCGACGGGAGCTTCGCCGGAACGGACGTCCCCGGCGACGTCCGCGTGGAACCGGACGCGCTCGAGGACCCCGTGTCGGTGGTACCCGAGCGGACACTCGCGTTCTTCGCGCGCAACCGCGACACGCTGCGCGCGGCTGCGACCGTCCACCGGCAGGCAGACCTCGACGCGCCCTGTGACCTCGACGTACTACTGGAGTCACTCACCGTGCTGGAGTCGGACGGCTCTGTCAGGGGTGACGCCGAGCTGGACCGCCTGACCGACGCCGTCGACGACCTCGACGCGGCGGTCAGCGAGGCCGAACGGGTCGCCAACGACCACCTCCGGGCGGCCATCCAGGCACGCGATGTCACTATCGAGGGGACCGACCTGCTCTCGCTGGCCGAGCGCGGGGCTGGCGTGGAGTCGCTGCTCGAACGGGAACTGGCAGACGAGTTCGAGACCGCGGTCGAGCGTGCCCGCGACAGTCTCGTGGAGACGCTCGACCTCGGGGACACCGAGCGACTCGCCCGGCGGACCTTCGACGACCGCCCGACCTACCCGGTCAAGCGCGACGAGGCGACGGTGAACCGACTCCGCGAGGAACTCACCGCGATGCGGGACCGCCGGGCCGAACAGCGAAAGCGCGAGATGGCCGACCGACTCGCCGGTCTACGGCCGGCCTGCGCGGACCTCGTCGACCGGGCGCTCGAACTCGACGTCGAACTCGCGGTCGCACGGTTCGCCCGCGCGTTCGACTGCACGATGCCGGCCATCGAGGGCGACGGTATCGCAATCGAGGCGGCCCGGTCGCCGCTGCTGGACGTGGCGTTCGACGCGGTCGAACCGGTCGACTACCGGGTCGAGGGTGTCACCCTGCTCTCCGGGGTCAACAGCGGCGGCAAGACATCGCTGCTGGACACTGTGGCGCTTGTCGTCACGCTCGCGCACATGGGGTTGCCGGTGCCAGCAGACCGTGCCCGGGTCGGACGGGTCGACGAACTCCACTACCACGCCACCTCGCAGGGCACCCTCGACGCCGGTGCCTTCGAGTCCACCCTCCGGGAGTTCGGTGACCTGGTGACCGAGGTGAGCGAGCGCCGGCGTGTGCTGGTGCTGGTCGACGAACTGGAGAGTATCACCGAACCGGGTGCGAGTGCGCTCATCGTCGCGGGCATCCTCGAAGCACTCGCCGAACGGGGGGCGACCGCTGTCTTTGTCTCACACCTCGCACGGGAGATACGCGAGGCTGCCGACACTGACCTGGCCGTCGACGGTATCGAGGCGCGCGGACTCGACGACGGCGAACTCCAGGTCGACCGCTCGCCGGTCAAAGGGTCACTCGCCCGGTCGACGCCGGAACTCATCGTCGAGAAACTTGCGACCGACGGACACGAGAACAGCGATGGTGACACCGTTGGCAGGGGCGACGCGTTCTACCGGCGTCTCCTGGAGAAGTTCTGACCGGACGGACGGTCAGTACTCGTTGCGGCGAGCGTTCGTGGCGGGGCACTCGCTCAGGTGTGCTCGGCTGGTTGTTCCCGACCGGTCGCGGTTCCAGTCAGGGCGGCGAGTCTGCGGCCGACGAACCCGCCGAGCACCCCGAACGTCACCGCCCACGCCATAATAAACAGGATGCCGAAACCGACGAGAACCCCATCCGCGAATCCGCCTACCGACGGCGGTGCTATCACGACGACAATCGCGGTGAGACCGAGTCCGCCGACGACGCCACCCCATCCGGCGGCGACCACGCCGTCGGTCCCGGTGAGACCGCCGAGAAGCGCCGCTAACACGCCACCGAGGAACAAACCCAGTAGCGCCCCAAAGAGTCCACCGATGGGACCGATGGCGTCACCGACGAACAACTGGAGCCCGGCGGTTGCACCGGCCATCACTGCACCGCCGACCAGGGCGGGAGGCAGAACAGTTCGCTCGGGGACAGACAGGACCATATCCGACGCAATGTTCCACTCGCTCGAACATTAATCTTTGTCCGTGAGCCGTCCACTCGCCGGCGCACCCGCACCTGTGGACGGGTCACGGTGGCCGCCGCGACGGACGGGCCACACCGCACACTCGGGCCGTCGGCGGTGGCGGTCAGTCCGCGCTGGCGCTCTCGCCGGGGAAGATGCTCCGGCGGACCAGCAACAGAACGAGGGTAGCACCGGCCACGCCGGCACCTGCCGCGAGCGCCGGGGTCTCGGGAAACCGCTGGAACGTGGCCGTCGCCAGCGCGACGCCTCCGACGAGCGCACCGGCGACACCGATGGACCGCTGCTGGCGGCGTAACGCCGCCGACTGTGGCGTCGGTCCCGGGTCCGTCGAGTCGTCGTCATCCTCGCTCGCTGACCCGTCCGACGCGCTCGCTGCCGGTGCCCCGTCGCCGTCGGGGTCGGTCGTCGTGCCGTCGCCGGCGTCGGTCTCTGCGGGAGGCGACGACACGTCTGACCCGTCGCGGCCGGTGTCCGACTGCTCCATACCACCGTTACCGGGCGCGGGAAGGTATGGCCTGCGTTCGCCGGAGGAACACGGCCGCGTCGGCGGCGGTACGGCCGGGGGCCTCCTCCATCGGGACGTGCCCGACACCATCGTAGGTCAGAAACTCGTGGTCCGGGACACGAGCGGCGAGTTCGCGGCCGAACGACGGTGGCAACCAGGTGTCCTCGGCCCCCCACTGGAACAGCGTCGGGACCTCGACGTCGGCGATGTCGTACCCGTCGAGGACCCGTGGTCTCGGGTCACACGTCGACGGGAGTACCGGTCCCTCGGTGTCGGGTATGGGCTGCGCCTCGGGAAAGTGGTCGTCCCGGTAGTTGCCTGCGAGGTCCATCACGGCACGGCGGTTGCCGCTCCGCAACAGCATGTCGTAGTACCGGGCGACCAGTGCCTCGGTCACGTTCGCGGGGTCGCCGTACGCGTCGCGGAGCACCATACGGACCGCGACCCGCGGGGTGGCGTACCGGGTCAGGAGACCGTTCCCGAACTGCTCGTAGTGCTGTGCGATGTGCGAGAGCAGCGTCGCCCCGCCGGGGTCGACGAGCACGAGCCGCGAGACGAGGTCGGGTCGTTCGACGGCGAGTCGCCACGCCACACCGCCGCCCAGCGAGTTACCCGCTACCGCCACCGACGCCAGTTCGAGTTCGTCACACAGCGCGGCCACCGACTCGACGAGTCCCGCGACGGTGTGACGCCCCTCCCGGGGACCGGTCAGGCCGAACCCCGGCAGGTCCGGACGGACGACGCGGAACTCGTCGGTCAGGTGCTCGACCCACCCGTCCCACGTCTGCAGCGACGAACACGTCCCGTGCAACGGCACGAGCACCGGCGCGTCACGCGGTCCCTCGTCGCGGTAATGGACACGGACGTCGTCGAGGTTCAGAAACGCCGACGTCTCGTCGGTGTACCGTCGCTCTATCGCCCGACTCGACCGGTCCAACTGGAACGGCGCGAGTTCGCTGTAGGCCCCCCGTGCGACCGACCCCGCGAGCGTTACCCCTGCCGCGAGCGACGAGAACACCACGCTACACACCCCCGAGACCCGTGACCACTCCCCCCGAATCTATCGCCGTGAACCGATATACGGTCTCACACCAGCCCGCATCGAACCCGTGCTGTGTAATGTCTACCATGCACCTTATGCACATTGATACCAATCCTTATTGAATGTTTCTCTTCCCGTCGATATATTCGGTGCCAGTATCACGAACGCGGGCGAGGACGGCGACGAGACGGCAGTCTGTCGGGTGGCGAGAGCACTGAGTGCGGTTCCTATCAGTGGTATTTAAAGAAACTCAGTCTTTCGACAGGAGTCGGTCGGCGGCGTCGGCGGCGGTACGGCCGGGGGCCTCCTCCATCGGTGCGTGGCCGACACCATCGTAGGTCAGGAACTCGTGGTCCGGGACGCGGGCGGCGAGTTCGCGGCCGAACGACGGCGGCAACCAGGTGTCCTCGGTTCCCCACTGGAACAGCGTCGGGACCTCGACATCGGCGATGTCGTAGTCGTCCCAGGGGTTCGGTGTGGGTTTCTGCGACCCGGGCAGGCGCGGGACTCGGGCACCGCCCCGGTTGTGGTGCTCCGGGTCGAAGTGGTCACGCTCGTAGTTGTGGGTGAGTTCGACCACCGCGGCGCGGTTGCCCGACCGCAAGAGGAGGTCGTGGTACCGGCGCACGAGGTCGGGCGTCACCTTCGAGCGGTTGTGGTACGCGTCGAGCAACATGAGACGGACGGCGAGTCGCGGCGTGGCGTACCGCTGTGCAGCCGACCCGACGAGTTCGGTCAGGTTCCGGGATAGGACCGACAGCAGCGTCGCGCCGCCGGCGTTGAGCAGGACCAGTTGCGAGACGAGGTCGGGCCGCTCGACGGCGAGTCGCCACGCCACACCGCCGCCCAGCGAGTTACCCGCCACCGCCACCGACGTCAGTCCGAGTTCGTCACACAGCGCGGCCACCGTGAGCACCAGTTCGCGCAGCGTGTGTTGGCTGTCGCGAGGCCCGGTCAGGCCGAACCCGGGCATATCGAGTCGGACGACCCGGACCCGGTCGGTCAGGTGACCGACCCAGCCGTCCCACGTGTGCAGCGAGGAGTATGTGCCGTGAATCGTGACGAGCGTCGGCGCGTCACGCGGCCCTTCGTCGCGGTAGTGGATACGGGCGTCACGGACATCGAGAAACGCCGACACCGCGTTCGTGTACCGGCGTTCGAGTCGGTCCGGCGACCGGTCCGGTTGCACGGGAGAAAACTCGGCAAACGTCTCGGTGACGGCGTCACCAACCGCCGCGAGGAGTGGCATCGGCACGCGTGTTCACCGCTCGTCCGACGAACCGTCGATGGTGTCCGCGCGGGTGTCTGCGTCGTCGGGGTCGTCGACCGGGCTCCGCGGGTGGTAGTCGGTGTCGTACTCGCCCGGTTGGTCGTCGATACGGTCGGGGTTGATTCGACCGCCGAGCAGCATGAAGTCGAGAATCGTCACGCGGAGCATCGCCTCCACCACCGGGACCGCCCGCGGCATCAGTGTCGGGTCGTGACGACCGACGACCGTTATCTCCTTGTGTTCGCCGGTCTCCCAGTCGACGGTCTCCTGGGTCTTCGGGATGCTCGTGGGGGCGTGCCAGGTGGCCTCGCCGTACACCGGTTGGCCGGTGGTGATACCGCCCTGCAGGCCGCCGTGGTCGTTGCCGACCGGCACCGGGTCGCCCGGGTCGGCTACCGCGTCGGTGTCCGCGTCGGCGAAGGTCCAGTTCTCGTTGCGTTCACTGCCGCGCATCTCCCGGGTGGCCCGGCCCGCACCGAACTGGAACCCGCTGGTGGCCGGGATCGAGAAGATGGCCTGCCCGAGTCGGGCGGGAAACGAGTCGAACCGCGGCGCACCCAGTCCGCGGGGTACCCCGTGACACTCGAAGTAGACCGACCCGCCGATGGAGTCGCCCTCGCGCTGGTACTCGTCGATCGCCTCGCGC
>CAYZGA010000065.1:0-13066 GCA_964477945.1 uncultured Halobacteriales archaeon | reverse complement strand
GCGTTCGACCCGCTGTTGACGTTCAACGACGGGTACTACGACCTGTTCGAGGTGAACCTGCCCTCGGGAACGGTGATCCAGCCGGAGTTCCCGGCTCCACTCGGGAATCGGCTCCCGATGATGTCACGCCAGTTCGACGTGTTGCAGGCGACGTTCTCGAAACTCATCGACGGGTTCTCGGTGGCCGGCAGTTACGGCACCTCGCCGAACTTCGTCTACGCGGGCACGGACTCGGAGGGCAACCCGTTCCAGATGCTGGAGATACTCTACGGCGGGATTCCGGCGCGACCGGGTGCCGATGGACTCGACGGGCACTCGTGGTGGCCGTTGTTCCGGACCGTGCCGGCCGAGTACCAGGAGGCGTACTACCCGCTGACAATCGACGAGTACAGCACCCGCGAGGACACCGGTGGTGCCGGCCGGTTCCGCGGCGGGCACGGCATCACGAAGGTCTACACCTTCGAGGAGGACGGCGCCATCACCTTCCAGGACGACCGCGCACACACCTACCCCTGGGGTGTCGACGGCGGCGACCACGGGCAGACCAGCGAGAAGACCATTGTCCGTGCCGACGGCACCGAGGAGGAACTGCCGTCGAAGGTGGAGAACGTCGCCGTCGAGGCGGGTGACAAACTGGTGTTCAGCACCGCCGGCGGTGGCGGCATGGGCGACCCGCTGGAGCGCCCCCCCGAAACCGTCGCACAGGAGGTCCGCCGCGGACTCGTCAGCGAGCACCAGGCCCACGAGGACTACGGTGTCGTCGTCGAGGACGGGGTCGTCGACACGGCGGCCACCGAGAGTCGGCGCGCGGAGATCCGGGAGAACCGCGACGAACTCCAGGAGTTCGACTACGGGCCCCTCCCCGACGACGAGACACTCGCGGCACAGATTGCCGCGGAGCGTGAGGAGTTCGACAGTCGACACTGAGTTGCCCCGAGCGAACACGATGGACTGGATCGACGAGACGGCGGCGGAGTACGCCGACAAAGAGTTCGGCGAGCGTGTCGGTCTCGGCGAGCGACCGGCGCTTCTGGTTATCGACCTGATAAACGCGTTCACCGACCCCGAGTCGAACCTCGGTTCGGCGGTCGGGGGCGTTCTCGACCAGACCGACCGCCTGCTCGCGGCGTTTCGCGACCACGACCTGCCCCGGTACTTTACGACGGTGGCGTTCGAGGAGTCGTACGGCGACGCCGGACTGTTCGTCGAGAAGGTCCCCGCTCTCCGCGAACTCGAACGGGGGACAGACCGCGTCGCGGTCGACGAGCGGGTCGCCCCGGTCGACGACGAGCGTGTCATCTTGAAAAAGTACGCCAGCGCGTTCTTTGGAACTGATCTCGAGGCGGAGTTGACGACCAACCGGGTCGACACGCTCGTTCTCGCCGGCGTCACGACCAGTGGGTGTGTCCGCGCGACGGCCGTCGACAGCCTCCAGCACGGCTACCGGACAGTCGTCCCCGCCGACGCCGTTGGCGACCGGGCCGAGGGACCACACAGGGCCAACCTCTTCGACATCGACGCGAAGTACGGTGACGTGGTCGAAACCGACGACGTGGTCGCGTTTCTCGACGCCGAGTTCGGGACCACAGGGTGACCACGCCGACCGGGGGACTACGCGTATCGCGGAGAGACCGCCGCGGCCGGCAGGGAGCGACTGTCACCGGTGTGCTCTCATAGGGTCGTGCGTGAGTTTTTACCGCCGGTCTCTCACAAACCACGTGTCTCTGCCACCACCTGATTCAGCGAGGGAGTCCCGAAAATAACCACGCACGACCCTCTCGGTCGACCCCCGATATATGAACGCCCAACATCCGATGGGGCAACGGCTTTGTTTCGTGACGGTCTGAGTGAAACAGAGCACGATGACGAGACAACGACAGGGACCACTCGACGGTCTCCGGGTAATCGACGCGTCCGGGATGATAAGCGGTGCGTTCGCGACGACACTGATGGGTGATTTCGGCGCAGACGTCATCATGATAGAACACCCCGAGGTGGGCGACCCCATCAGGGAGTGGCCACAGAAGACCGAGGACGGCGAGTCACTCGCCTGGAAGTCGCTCGGGCGAAACAAGCGGTGTGTGACACTCGATCTCGGGTCCGACCGGGGTCGGGCACTCGCCCTGGAGCTCGTCGCGGACGCGGACGTGTTCTTCGAGAACTTCCGGCCCGGTACGATGGAGCGGTGGGGGCTCGGTCCCGAGGATATCCACGCGGTGAACGAGCGGGCGATCATGGTCAGACTGTCGGGGTACGGGCAGACCGGGCCGCAGTCCCAGAAACCCGGGTTCGGCACGATTGCCGAGGGTGTCTCGGGGTGGGCACACGCAAACGGGTTCCCCGACCGGGAGCCACTTCTGCCACCGGTCAGTCTGGCGGACATCCAGGCCGCGCAGTTCGCCCTCCAGGCGACCCTGATGGCCATCTTCGAGCGCGATGTCGGTCGGGGCGGCAGCGACACCGGACAGGTTATCGATGTCTCGCTGGTCGAACCGCTGTGGCGGATCTTCTTTGGCGAGGTCGAGGCCTACGACCACATGGGTCACGTTCGCGAGCGAACGGGCAACCAGCACCCCAGCACCGCCCCGCGGAACATCTACGAGACCGCCGACGGACACATCACGATGTCGGCCTCGAACCAGAAGGTCTTCGAGCGGGTCGCCGAGGCGATCGACAAGGAGTGGCTGGTCGACGACGAGCGGTTCGTCGACAACGCCAGCCGGGTCGAGCACGCGGCCCCACTCAACGAGGCAATCGAGGAGTGGACCAGACAGCACACCACCGACGAGGCAATCGAGATTCTGGAGGCCCACGACGCCATCGTCGGCCCGGTCAACGACATGAGCGACATCTTCGAGGACGAACAGTTCCAGGCCCGGGACAGTTTCGTCGAGGTCGACGACCCGGATGTCGGGACGCTCAGGACCTTCGGCACCGTACCGAAGTTCTCGCGCACCCCCGGCGAGGTGGAGTTTCTCGGTCCCCGGCACGGCGAGCACAACGAGGCCGTCTACCAGGGCGAACTGGGGCTCTCCGACGAGGAACTCGCCGAGTTGCGTGCCGACGGGGTCGTGTAGATGCAGCTGAACGACGTCACACTCCGGGAGGGTGACCAGACACCCGGCGGTGACTACACGGCAGCGCAGAAGCTAACGGCCGGACGAGCACTCGACGAACTGGGGCTCCCGTTCATCCAGCCGGGGTTCCCCGCGACCGGTGGGAAAGACCAGGAGGTCGTCGAGACACTCGCGGCCGAACTCGACGCGGACGTGATTGGACTCGCTCGCGCACTCGAAGGGGACGTAGACGCGGCAGTCGAGGCCGGTGCGGATGTCGTCGAGACGTTCGTGCCCGTCTCCGACCGCCACCTCACACACCTCCTCGGGACGTCACGCGACGAGATGCTGACGATGCTCGCCGATACGGTCGAGCACATCACCGACCGGGGGGTAACCCCGCACGTCACGCTCGCCGACGCGTTCCGGACCGACCCGGACCAGCTCGTCGAGGTGTTCGAGACGGTTCCGAACGTGCCGTACATCAACCTGGCCGACTCCGTGGGGGCCCGAACACCACGGAGTGTCCGGTCACATCTCGATGCCCTGGCGGAGGATATCGAGTTCGACCGCGTCGGTGTCCACTTCCACGATGACCTGGGCTGTGGGACCGCGAACGCGCTCGCCGCCTACCACGCTGGTGTCGGCAAGGCCGACGTCAGCGTCGCGTCGCTCGGCGAGCGCGCCGGCAACAGTTCCCTCGAGGAGGTGGTCGTCGCCTGTGCCGTCGACGGTGACGACGACCTCGGTATCGAGACGGACAACCTGGTCCCGGTCTGCCGGGCGGTGCTCGACACCATCGGCGAGGCACACGACGACCGGAAGGCCGTTCTGGGCGAGCGCATCTCGGAGCACGAGTCGGGCATCCACACGGCGGCGATGCTCTCGGACACGGCCACGCTGGAGCCGTTCGACCCGGAGCGGTTCGGCGGCGAGCGGCGACTGCTGTTCGGCGCAGCGACCGGTGCCGGTGCCGCGCGCCAACTCCTCCGGCGCGTGAACGTCGAACCGGAGGAGGCGACCGTCGAACGGTACCTGGAACTGCTCGCGGCGAACGGTCCCGTTCGACTCGACGGGGCACTCACCCTTGCACGCGAGACCTTCGACGCATGAAACGCCCACACGCGAGATGGGTGTCTCACACCGGCGGGCGACTGATACTGTCGGCTGTAAGCCCGTGGCATATTTCGACACCCAGGGTGCCGAACCGTTCCACGACGTTACAGCCGACAGTACGAGCAGTCACGGGAACCGGACCCTAGTGAGGTGACCGGGAGGCCACGCCCAACACCCCGACGGCGGTCGGGGGTCGACTCCCGTCTGTCTTCCACGAAACCCGACCAGCAGTACGACAGCGGCGGGGCCTGTACAGTGGGCCAAGCCCTGCAGACTGTCCGTGAGCGGACGGACAATACTTATTTACACGAGACACTCACGTGGGCACAGACCGGGATGTTTCAGGCCACCATTCACCTGCAACAGAACAAAGACTGTGTTCTCTCGGAGTTCGCCGAAACGTTCGACGTGTCGTTCGACACCATCATCGAGGAGTTACACGACCACCGCGTGACGTTCGTCATCGAACTCGACCACTGCGCGGCGGAGTACGCCGAGTTTCTCAGAGCCTCGGAACAGGTGAGTCACTTCGAGCAACTCGACGGGGAGCGCTATCTCGTCACCAAGCGGTCCTGTGGCGCGTACGCGGCCGTCGACCGGAACCACGGAATCCTGCGTCGGCGCAGTGTGATCACCGCGAACCGACGCGAGTACACGGTCCTGTTCTTTCGCAGAGAGGACCTCCGGGCGATGATGGACGAGTTCAGACAGGTCGGCGATGTCGCGCTGGGGAGTCTCTCGAAGTTCCACGAGTCGACGAGTACACTGACCGACCGGCAGTTCGAGGTGCTCGAGTGTGCACTCGAGGCAGGGTACTTCGAGTGGCCGCGCGACGCAGACAGTGAGACGGTTGCGGGGCAACTCGGAATCAGTCGTGCGACGTTTCTCGAACACCTCCGGAAAGCGCAGTCGAAACTGCTCACCGAGGCTATCGAGGAACACGGCCAGACGGGCCGGGCCGGTTACGTCGAACCCAGGGCACGGTGACCGACCGTTCGCGACCACAGTCGGCGGTGACGCGTCGACAGGTTCGCCGTCGCCCGGGAGTCGACACGAGGACGCCGTTAGTCGTCTTCGTCGAACCTGTCTTCGATGTCGTCGACGAGTTTCTCGACCCGCTCCACGCTGTCTGCGTTCTCGACACGGTCCTCGAGCGCATCGAGGCGGTGTTCGAGTTGCTCTACGGCGTCCGCGTTCTCGACACGGTCCTCGATGGCGTCGAGACGGTTCTCCAGTCCCTCGACACTGTCGAGATCGTCGAGGTCGTCGGCACGGTCGAGCGTTTCGCGGAGACTGTCCACGACTCCCGGGTCGCTGTTCTCGGGTTCGTCTGCCATACTGGGTGTTCGGGCGGGTCGACTTCTGTCTTTGTATCGGAGACTCCGGTTGCCCGCGAACACCGCCGGGTCTGTGACAACGCTTAACTATCTGCTTGGCGATACTACCGTAACGGCAAGCGACACAGGCGACAACGACCGCTCCGGCAGGGTGCCTGTCGGACCGCGTGCACGCGTCATCGCTGGCCAATCGACTGTTCGGTGATCACAATGGCAGATGACGAGCAAGATACCGAGACCGAGGACGAGATGGAGTGGGCAGAGTCCGCGATGGACGATACAGACGACCCGGTGGAGTGGGACGGCACTCCAGCGGACGACGGGGATGCCGAGTCCGACTCCGGGGGGCCGGACGGACCGCCGGATATCGACGGGACAGACGCCGAGGACCCGGTACCCGACGATGGCCCGGCCGGTGACTCCGCCGTGACCGACGACGAAGCGTTCACGATGGAGGGGACAGACAACCTCGCCGTGACCGACGACGAGGCGTTTACTATGGAGGGGGCGAGCGACACTGCCCTGACCGACGACGAGGCGTTCGACGAGATGGAGGGAGCCTTCGAGGAGATGGACATCGAGGATGTCGACGCCGACGAGGTGTGGGCCGATGTCGCCGACGACGAGGGGGCGGAGATGGAGGAACCGGCGGTCCCGGACGAACGGGCGGACGAGGAGAGCACTGTCGAGGTGTCGAAACACGACTACTGCGAGACCTGCGAGTACCTCTCGCAAGCCCCCGAAATCCACTGTACCCACGAGGGCACCGAGATACTCGAGTTTACTGACATGGACAACGTCCGGGTCGCGAACTGTCCCATTGTCGCCGAGCGCGAGGGGCTCGAACAGGGTGTCTCGCAGGGCGGTACCGACTTCGGCGAGATTCAGCGGGAATGACATCCTCCACGGAGTTGCAACCCCTCTGACCGACAGTATCGGTCCTGTCATACCCCTGTCTTTGTTCCGACTGAGCGTCGGTACACTCGTCACTCACGGGAAGGCGGGACTCTCGGGCTGACTGAGGTAGTTACCGCGTTCTGCGGCGTCGACGGACGGTCAGGACCAGTAGTTACTGTCCGCCGGTCGTGACGTGCCTTCTCCCTGTCCAGGTCTCCCACTCGTGTCTGCTACACACTCCGTACAGCGCCCGGTCGTCCTGTCGAGATGTTGGTCGCAGACGAGATTGCCACACCGGTCACAGGTGTGCTCGACGGTTCCCGTCTGACAGATCTCACACAGTCCTGCCACGCTCATGTGTAAGTTACGGTGGCGAGAAATAAATCACTGTCCCCGCGTGCCACGACGTGGACACGCCGCTATGCCGTGTGGAACTGCCCCCGGTCCACCGGTCGTGCTCGGCCGAGACACGCGCGACGACAGCGAGCGGTATCGTGTGGTACTCTCTCCCGCCGGTGGTCGTACAGTGGTCCCGATCACAATGACGTGACTTTTTAAGGGACCGTGCCGTATCTCGTCGCACGGATGTTCCAAGCCATCGTTCGAGCGGACCGGTTACAGGCCACACTCGACTCGGTGGGGGTGCTGGTCGAGGAGTGCAAGATACATCTCGACGAGAACGGTGTCGAGATCCGGGCAGTCGACCCGGCGAACGTCGGCATGGTCGATCTCACGCTGGACGCGGCGGCCTTCGAGTCCTACGAGGCTGACGGTGGACTCATCGGTGTGAACCTCACCAGGCTGTCGGACATCGCGGGGATGGCAGACAGCGACCAGTTGGTCCGACTGGAACTGGACGAACAGACACGGAAACTCCACATCTCTATCGACGGGCTGGAGTACACGCTCGCGCTCATCGACCCCGAGTCGATCCGCGAGGAGCCGGACCTCCCCGACCTCGACCTGCCCGCGACCATCGTCATCGAGGGTCGTGACATCGACCGGGCGGTGACCGCCGCCGACATGGTCAGCGACCACATCGAACTCGGTGTCGACGAGACCGCCGGGCAGTTCTACGTCAGCGCCGAGGGTGACACCGACGACGTTCACCTCGAACTCGATGCCGACGACCTCATCGACCTCGTGGCCGGACCCGCCGCCTCGCTGTTCTCGCTCGACTATCTCAAGGATATGGACCGCGCGATCCCGAAAGACGCCGAGGTCACGCTCGAACTGGGCGAGGAGTTCCCCGTGAAACTCCACTTCGACATCGCCGAAGGTGGCGGGGCGGCTACCTACATGCTCGCACCGCGTATCCAGAGCAACTGAGCCGGGTCGGGTGTGGCGTCTGTCAGCGCTCGATACGTTCGAGGTCGAACTCGACAGTGCTGGAGAGCAGTTCCCGGACCTGTTCGCGTGCATCGCGCCGGGAGTCCGCGACCACGACCAGCCCGTCGACTGTCTCGTCACCGCGTGCCCGGTAGAGTGTCCCGTCGTCGAAGGCCGTCGCGTACGTTCGCAGTGTGCCCCGCACCTCGCGTTCGAGTTCCGGTAGCGATAGCTCCCCGGACTCGTAGCGCGCGAGCGCCTCCTCGACGTTCCGGAGTGCGGAGATACGGTCCATCTATGTGGTCCGCAGGTGGTCGGTCCGTGGCTCGTACACCTCGCCTTTCTGTTTGAGTTTCTCTATCTCGTGTTCTGCCTTGTCGGGCGTGACACCGACCTCCTCGGCGCGCTCGACCACCACGTCGACCGGTGCGCCCTCGTCGTACTCGTTTTCGATCTCGGCGATGATATCCAGCAGGTTCTTCACCCGGTCGCGCTGTGTCTTCGAGGTGCCCGTCTCGATAACGTCGGCGTCGAGGTTGCCCGTCTCCGGGTCCAGTCCGATCTCCTTCAGACAGTAGTGGGCGATGTCGATGGACCGCTCGGCGTCCGCCCGCTCGACGGTGTCGGAGAGTCGCACGCGGGCGCTCGCCTCCGCGAGTCGCACCAGCGCCTCGAGTTTCCGTGCCGTGACCGGCACCGGGTCGTCCTCGTCGGTGCCCTCGGCTCGCAGGTCGACGTAGAACTCCTGTATCCGTTCTTTTGCCTCCTCTGTCATCGTCGGGAAACAGTTGCGCCGTGCGTACGCGATGTACTTCCGCAGGAGGTCCGGCTCTATCGTCGGTGCCACCTCCTCTGTCACCCGCTCGACCTGCGCCTGACTGTAGTTCGATGTGCTCGACTCCGTCCGGTGGGTGTGTAACTCGCCGGCGTAGTTCGTCTGGAGGATGTGCTCGGCCAACTCGGCGTCCTCCTCGGGGTCGGGCTGGTCGGTCACGGTGAAGATGAGGTCGAACCGGGAGATGAGCGGCGGTGTGAGGTCTATCTGCTCGGCGATGGACTCGTACCTGTCGAACCGCCCCATCGTCGGATTCGCCGCACCCAGCAGCGAACACCGGGATTTGAGTGTGGCGTTGATACCAGCCTTGTTGACACTGATCGAGTTGTGCAACACGATACCCTGTCCAACGAACGTGTTCGTCGGTTCGACAGTCACGTCGTAGACCCAGTCGCAAGCGTACTCTCCCTCGTTGGGAACTGTCTCGACGTTCGATACACGATAGTACCGCAGTCCGAGCCGCTGTGTTAGCTCCTCTGTACGTTGTTCGGCCTCGCTGAGCGCCTCTCGAAGCGCGTTCCTGGCACGGGCTGTCAGCGAGCGGCGACGCTGTCTGTTGTATCCACCGTGCTCGGCGTGATTGATGATGCTCCGGGTCACGTTCTCGAGTCGTTCCGAGAGCTGCCGACACGACCAGTCGATTGCTGCACGGACCGCGGCAAGCTCGTCAGCCGCGTCGAGTGTTGCACGGACCGTTTCGACCCGCTCGCGCAGCGTGGCGAGTTCGTCCTCGACAGTTTCGCGCCGTATCCCGTCCTCCTCGTCGAGTGCCGCCCGGTATCGCCCCGTGAGTGGGAGCCCGAGCAACTGTCGGAGCCCACGCAACTCCGCTGCCGTGCTGGCCGGCAACACGTCGTGATGACGCGGCGTGTCGGTGCCCCGCTCGACGAGGGCCCGCGTCTGCTCGTCGCGGTCGTCGGCCCGCTGGACGACTGCGTCCACGAACCGCTCCATCGAGTCACCCGTCACACAGACCGTCCACGAGTCGTGTGAGCTGTCGTGATGGATGCGAGAGGCAACACCGATCTTCAACAGGGCATCGGCGTAGTCCTGCGCGAGGCCTGCCGACGCGGTCGAAAATGTCAGTTCGTTGTTCTCGACACCACCGTCGCCGGCGAACGCGCCGACGAGGAACCGACGGATTACCTCCTCAGAACTTCCGAGGACGGCCGCCGGGATTCGTCTCTCGCGGGCTGTCGGCATGACCTCGGGAACGTTCGACTCGAACCAGCGGTAGAGTTTCCTCGACACCCAGACTTTCGTCACAGTCCCGGCTCCGTTTGTGTGCTCAGAACTCTCCATCCCAAACACCGACGTCATGAGCTGCTCCATCCGAGCGAGCAACCGCTCGTCCTGGTTCGAGAATCTAACCTCGTGTGACGACCCCGCACGCGTGTGCCCCCCGGCAACGAGGAATCCGAGTATCTCGCCCAGTTCGGGTGTGACCGTCTCGGGCAGGTCGACGTCTCTCTCCTCGCCGATGTGTGGCTCCGCGTCCAGTGACACACCTGCTGTGCTGTTCGGGAGCTTTCGGGGCGCAGGTACGAACGCACCCTCCTCGATGTTGCGTGCCTCGACGGTCCGGACGGTGTTGTCCGCGACAAACATCGGATGTTCCGGCGTCACGAGTATGTCACGCCCGTTCGAGAACTCGACCCGAACGAACTCGTCGGGAGCCTCGTGGCGACTCACCCGGTCGATACTTGTCTTCTCGACCTCGTGTGTCTCTGTGTCGACTGTGTGAACGCCGAGGTCGTCGACCGGACAGACCTCACAGTCGACACCATCGACGACCTCGGATGGGCTCTCGTCGATTTTCTCATCAACGACAGTCCCAATCTCGACACGGCGTCCGTCGGCCATCAGTACCTCCGTTCTCGGGTGATACGATTGCTCCTCGAGTGCCTGGTGCATGGCACTTTGGTCGTCGGTCGACATCTTATCTAGCTCGTCGACTGCCGCGATACCCCGGTCCGCGAGCACGAGCGCACCTGCTTCGAGTGTCCACTGCTGGCCGTCGCCGAAGTCGTCGCGAACAGCCGCAGCAGTATTGTGTGTCACGATTCCGTTGCCGACGAAGTTGTGCGTCTCGGGAACAGTCAGGTCGAACACCTCTTTCGGGCCGGTGTCCAGGCTGGCAACGACCTCCTCCCAGTGAAGATCCGCGTCGACAGCCTCGCTGACGAGTGGTTCAACAGGTCCCAGATCGAGACCGTCCAGCATCTCCACAGCCTGCTCACGACTGGGGTCGGAGCCGCGAGCGAGACGTACCTGGTGGGGTCCTGTGCTCGTCTCGACGGTTGTCAGTGCGCTTCCGACCGGAAGTCGCCTCGGACGGCGCTCGGTGTGTCGGATACTCCGTTGTAACTGTTCGCTCTTCTCCTCGACGCCGAACCCGATCACCTCGGCGTACCGGTCGATGTCGACACCGTAGATTTCGAGGAACTGCTGGACGTGCTTTGATTCGATGAGCTGTCCCGATTCGAGTTCGGACGTGCCCCGGCGGTCGCGCTCGCGGGTCCGCGCTCGAACACCGAACGTTTCGAGCATCAGCTGGACCTGCCAGGCGAGCGACTCACTTATCGTACAGAACACGAGACTCGAACTGCCGTTCTCCCGCGACGATACGGCCCCGTCGGCATCCATCAGTCCGCGTATAAATGCGTCTGTGTGCTCGGATACTGTCAGCTTCGGGTCGAGCGACAGCTGCTCTTTGGGTGACTCCATCCCGGCGTTTGCAAACAGACGTGCGATTGTTGCGCTGTAGATACGGATGTAGGGAACCCGCTCCTCCTGGTACTCGATTTCGACGTGCTTGTCGAACTTGTCCGCGACGATGTCGGCGGCCCGTTCGAGAACTGTCTCGTTACTGCTGGAGAGGCGCACACACCCTCGGTTGCCGCCGCGCCGGTCGACAGCGATGTCCCCATCGCCGAAGACGAGTCCCAGCAGGTACATCAGCTCCCCATCGAACTGCTCGGGTACCGTGATGCTATCGCCGTGCCGGAGCATGACCCGCTCCAGGGCAATGTCCTCCCGGGCGTACCCGATACTCTCGAGTATCCTGTCGAGTTTTTCGAGCGGGACGTGCCTGTTCGAGAGCGAATCGTAGATGAAATCCTCGGAGAGGTCGAGCGCAGCAGCCGCCCCCCGGAGTGTGCCGAACTGCTCTCGGAGCCCCTCGCGGACAGCATCCAGCGAGCCGTCAGCGAGTTTTACCGTCTCGTCTGTGAGTTCGAGGTACTCGCGGAGGTCGGTACGTGACCGCTCGGTATCCTCCCCGATGCTGCTGTAGGCTGGAACTGCAACGTGTTCTCCCTGGCTCACGTCGGCTATCCGCTTCCACTCGATGCTCTCCTCGCTACAGGTCAGCACCGGCGTGTTGACCGACGCCTCCAGTTCCTTTCCGTGGCTCGTCTCTATCCGGTGGCACGGCTTCTCCGGCATTCGCCAGACGTGCGAACTGCGCCGGACGCCGAGAGCCCCCTCCTCGCGGTTGTACGTGTACAGCGACTGCTCGTGTTCGACGCTGGTTTCGGTGTCTACCGGGTCTGGAATCTCCGGGGTAACGAGGCTCTGTATCTCACGGAACCCCTCGGTCGTGTGCACCAGCGTTTCACCGGTCACGCAGAGCCCCGCGCTCGTTGCCCCTTTCCCCGAGGTGTACACCGACCGGGGCGCGATGTTGTCGACGTACTGCAGCAACGCGGAGTTGTGCGACACTACACCCTCCGAGATGTAGGTATGTGTCTCGGACACTTCGAGATCGTAGACCCACTCGTAGTCGGGTTCGACAGTCGTTATCGACTCGATAGGGTCCCGGCTGATATCTGAATCCGCCGGTGACCGGTGTCGCGCCTGCGACTGCCCGGTGACCGGGCCGCCATCGGTCAGCGGACCAACTGCGCCCGCACTCCCGTCGGAACCACGAGCACATGTGAGTGACGCGAGAAATTCCCCTTCAGACAGTTCCGAGGCGGCGGTCGGTGAGAGACCGCTGTCCTGCTGTACGAACAGTGGATGTGAGGGGGTGACCTCGAGTTCGCGCCCGCTCGCGGTGCAGATGCGATACATCTGGTCAGGTGCCTCGCGTTTCCACACCCGTGTGGCGCGACCCTCTTCGATGCTCTCTCCGTCCGTCGTGAGGACCGCAACGTCGGTTGTCTGTCGGTACCCGTCCGCTATCTCGGTTGGGTCGTCGAGATTCTCCTCGACAATCTCTCCCAGTTTCCGTACCCGTCCGTCAGCCAGTAGCACGTCGGTATCGTAGCGCTGACACTTACCCGTCCCGGGGTCACCGATAAGCAGCATGTGGAGATCGCCGCGGGTCCGGGAGCCGTCGGGGAGGAACTTCGTGACACCCGAGAACAGTTGGAGCGCCATCGCGAGTTTCTCCGTCTCGTAGCCGTAGATGGAAGGTGCGATGGCCCCCTCGACCTGGTCGTAGATGTCGGGTTCGTTCGAGAGTTCGATTATCTCCTTTTTGTCCTCGTCGG
>CAYZGA010000064.1:6004-13077 GCA_964477945.1 uncultured Halobacteriales archaeon | reverse complement strand
CACCGTCCAACGAACCTGCGAGCGGGCGATGCCCGCGAGCAGCTGACGAGAATCCCCGATTCTCGAACCACAGAACGGACAGGCAGGCCGATGGCACGGCCCGTGTCCTAGCCACCGACAGCGTGGCTGGCGACACCCGATTGCAGTCTGTCGGGTGCTGTGCAAGGAGATACGGCGTCCAGTGAACGCCCAACCCGCCACACCCCTCACGGGGCTCACGTGCTGAGCACGAGCCGGAGTACCCGCAGGCGAGCGGGGAATATTGCCCGCGTTGGTGTCGGAACCGCCGACGCGAAGCGCGGGAAACCGCGCCGTCGTCGGGCGACGCCCGACTGCCTGAGGAACGGAGTCCCTCTTCGTTCACGGCGCGGAGAATGTCATACACCGATAGCTGTGCTCCTGTCGGTCGTAATCCGCGTCGCCTTTTATTGTGGAATCCCTCGCATCGGATGGATGGAATCGATCACGTTTCGTGAGCCGACAGAGGCGGATGTTGCGGAACTGGAGGCGCTTATCACCGCTCACTTCAGCGAAGGGAGCTCGTACACCGTCGACCTCGGGGTCGGAGACCCGACGTACAACGTCCGGGTCGCCGAGAACGAGGGCTCGATACTCGGCGTGATGGCGATCAACGTGCTCGACGATCCGGGTGCCGTCGCCGAGGAGATGTACTTTTTCGACGACCCTGACCTCCTGCCCGCGGCCGACCGGTACGGTCTGCTCGAGATGGGGTACGTCAGACCGGACGCCACCGGCCGTGGAATCGGGAGCCGTCTGCTCGAACGGGTGGAGTCGGTCGGGGTCGAACGTGGCGCCGACTGTCTCCTCTCGGATTCGTGGTACCACGGAGGACCAGACTCGCCGAAACATCTCTTCGAGAAGCACGGCTACGAGACGGTCTATCGGGACCCGTTCGACCGTCCCGCTGCGGAGTGTCCAAAGTGCGACGACCACTGTGTCTGTGCGGCCGGACTCGTGGCCCGGAGCGTCGAGTAACGGTCGGTCGTGGTTGGGTGCGTCTCCCTGCTACTCGACAATCGCAGGCGTGCCTCCGGTGGTGACCGTCGTGGTCTCTCGGCAACGCCAACTGCACAGTTAAATTGCTGGCAGACCGCTCTCGTGTGCAGATAGCTTCGAGCACAGCGAGCAGTCTGTCAGAGATATCGACCCCCACTCAACGCCGGACCTGAAGCTGGGCATCGAACTCTCCTCCCGGACCACACGACAGATGGCCCACGCACTGGCCGACTGTGTCGACAGTGTCTGCCACGTTGAGCCGCTGTCGACGTCGGACGAGATAGCGCGGACACACCGGGTCGAACAGACCGAACCCACCGGACTGGGTATCTGCGAGGTCAAGTCGCCGCAACTGTACACGATGTCCGACCCCGATTAGGTCCGTGTCGAACTCGTCGGACGGGTAACACGCGGTGGCGTACACCCCGACGGCTGCCCGGGCGCTCGTTCCCCGCTGGTGGCCGCCGCACGGATAGAGGCCGGGACACACACCTCACAACTCGTGACCGATATCGAACTCGACAACACCACTCGACGCTGAGGCGAAGCAGGCCGGGCGCGGGTGCCGCCGGACCGGCCGGTGGGACCGTCCCGATTACCGGGACTCGCGAGGAGTCAAGCGGTACCCGCGGACGGCCCGCTAGAGTATCGCTGCCCGTCGTGTGTGGCTGTCGCGGCGATACCCTGGCCGGTGGGGGGCGAACCACACAAAGCAGTGACGAACCCGGCAACGTCACCGCCGAGCGTGCCTCCGAACAGCAACCATCGGCCGGGTGTGGAGACGACTGTGGAGTCGGACCGCGAGTCGAGCAATTACGTCGCCCGCGGCAGGAAAACGGATATCCGTCGGCGAGGTAACGAGGAAACGTGGAGAAAGTACGTCTCGCGGACGCGTTCGCATCGTTCGACGAGCAGTGGTCCCCGCGACTCGCGGGTGAACTCAACGGACAGGCGGTCAAGCTAGCCAGAGCCGAAGGCGAGTTCGTCTGGCATCATCACGAGAGTGCCGACGAGCTCTTTCTGACGGTTTCGGGTAAACTCACAGTCGAGTTGCGCGACGAACCGGACATCGTGCTCCGGGAGGGGGAGCTCGTCATCGTTCCCCGGGGCGTCGAACACCGGCCGGTCGCCGACACCGAAGCGGAGATTCTCCTGTTCGAGCCGACCGGGACACGTAATACGGGAAACGTCGAAACTGACGAGACACAGGCAGAACTCGAACAGGTCGAGTAGTCTGCCTCCGAACGTGACGGCGGTGGCACTGCTGTGTTCGGTCGGTGCGCGGCCATAGGGCGAGCGCATCGATACTGTGCGCGCAGACATGTCTCGGTGGGGCTGTCGCCAGAAGGTGCACCACCCTCCCGATGCCGCGCTGTCCGTGAGCGTTGCGTGTCCCGCACGGGTGTCGCGTACATCTCGGCACCACACACGACCGCCGAGTTCGGCGAAGACACGCCGCAGAGAACAGAGGAGTCACCACGGGTGCGACGAGAGGTGATACGCTCGGAGCGACTGACGGTCGTTATTACTAGATGGTGGTCGGTACCGATACCTAGCATGGTGACACAGGGAGGGGGAGTGCGTTGGGGTAGATATGGAACAGACGACCCGACATCCGGAGACGCCCCCGGAGAGTCCGAGTACAGTGCACAGCCAGTCCGAGCAGTCGTCGCGACAGGCGCCCGTCGAGACCGAGGAGCTGCTCGAACTGCTCGGCGACGAGTACACCTACCGCGTGTTTCAGGCCGTCGTGGAACAGCCCCGGACCGGGCGCGAACTGATCGAAGCGGCCGAGGTCTCGAAGGCGACTGTCTACCGCCGACTGGAGCGTCTCGAGGAGGCCGGACTCGTCGAGTCCACGATGCGCGTCGCCACCGACGGCAACCACTGCAAGCAGTTCCACGCCGCCGTCCAGTCCGTCGAGGTGACCTTCGGCGCTGACGGGTTCACCGCGAGCGTCGAACCCGACGGGTATAGCTCCGGCCGCCGCCGTGCGCACGGGCGACCCGCCGACGACTGACTCGTGTGTGCCGGGTGAGACTGGCTCGTGTGTGCTGACGACCGCTGACCCGTGTCGGAGTGTGCCCTCTCACCCTGCATCGCCGTCGGACCCCCCGCTGTCCCGTCCGTCGCTCGGTCCTCCAGCTCCAATCGACACCCGACCCTCCCGTCGCCGGTCTGCTGTGGTTCTGCCTGCGCGCGGGTCCCGGCGTCAGGTTGATTCGGGCACAGCACCGAGTTGGTGGTGATGCCGACGACGTGTGCGCTGTGCCGGCGTCGAATCCCCGACGAGCGGATCGAGGACCCCCAGGCGGTGCAGGAACACCACCTCCGGCCCGAAAGGCGCGCCGAGAGCCCGACTGTGATGCTCTGTCGTCCCTGCCACGACCAGATTCACGCCGTGTTCACAAACGAGGAACTCCGCGAGTCCTACGACACGGTCGACGCGCTCAGAGATGCCGACCGCCTGCAGAGCTACATCGACTGGATACGGGGGACGAACAAACTCGATATCGACGTGACGACGAGCAACCGCGTGCGCGAGCGGCGGTGACTGTCACTGTCGGTCGACCCGTCAGCCCGCCCCGACGGAACGCCGGACCTGCGTGGGCAGTTCGGGACTCGCACAGCACCGACGGCACCGGACGAACCGGGCAGTGTCTGTCCTGCCGCGGCCCCGACTGCCGGTGCAACTACATAGGAGTGGGCACAACCGGTTGTGCATGCACGAGCGCGCGGCAGCGTTCAGACAGCAGGCAGCAGAATCGTTCGACATCGACGTGGATGTTCACGAGTTCCCCGAGGGCACCAAGACCGCAGAGGACGCGGCCGCGGTTGTCGGCTGTGACCTCGCACAGATAGCGAGTGCACTTGCGTTCGTTGCCGACCAGTTGGTCGTCGTGGTCACCAGCGGCGCGAACCGCGTGGACACCGCCAAACTGGGGGCGTTACGGGACGCCGACGACGCACGGATGGCCACCCCGGACGAGGTGTCGTCGACCCTCGGCTGGTCCATCGGTGGCGTCCCGCCGTTCTGTCACGACACGGCCGTTCCGGTCTACCTCGACGAGACGCTGACCGACCACGAGACGGTCTGGGCCGCCGCGGGCACGCCCGAGGCGGTCTTTCCGATCCACCCCGACGACATCGCCGAACACGCCGACGCCGAGGTGGTCGATGTTGTCGAGTAACCGCCAGCCGGGGACTGTCACGCCCGCGGTCCGTCAACAGTCGACAGGCGGCAGACACCGGTCCGGTCGGCGATGTCGGGTCCCGCGTCCGGGTGGACGACCCCGGCCAGCAGTTCGAGGCTGTCGACGAGGCGAGGCCCCGGACGGTTGAGGTACTGGTTCCCGTCGATAGCGTAGACGCGACCGCTCTCGACGGCGGTGAGCGACGACCATCCGTCGCGGTCGGTCAGGTCGGTGCTGTTCGCCCGTGTCTGGTCCAGGTCGAACCCGCAGGGCGCGGCGACCAGTACCTCGGGGTCGTACGCCCGGATGTCGGCCCACTCGCGGGGCCGCGAGCGCTCGCCGGGGTCGGCCAGTCCGTACCGACCGCCGACCCGCTCGACCAGCCCCGGAACCCAGTGGCCGGCGACCATCACGGGTTCGAGCCAGTCCAGCACGGCCACCCGCGGCCCGCTCTCGGGTGTTTGCCGCTCGACATGCTCGACACGCTCGCGGCACTCGGCGCGCAGGGCACGCGCCCGTTGCTCCCGGCCGAACACCTCGCCGAGGCGCTCGATATCAGCCAGCAGGTCACCGAGGCTGTGCGGGTCGGTCGTGACGATGTCGGCACCGATACCGAGGTCCGCGACCGCCTGCCGAATCGCCGAGTCGTCCACCGCACAGACCTCACAGACCCCCTGCGAGAGCACGATATCCGGGTCGAGATCGCGCAACCGCTCGCGGTCGAGTTCGTACACCCCGCCCGACCCAACCGCATCCTGGACCTGCCGGTCTATCTCCTGGCTCGACGCGTCGGCGTCGACACGCGAGTGGACGACGACCGGTTGCTCGGTCGCCGCCGGCGGGTAGTCACACTCGTGGGAGACACCGACCGGTTCGACACCGAGGGCGTAACACAGCTCTGTTGCCGAGGGGAGCAGCGAGACGACACGCATACCGGTTGTTGGCGTGCGCGACACTTAATCACACCGAGGCTCACCGACCGCGAACGCGCGTGACTGCCGACGAAGGTGGCGACCCCTGTCCCGAACCACCCTGGCGGTGTCCCGGAAACAGCACGACGGGAGTAGACAGTGGCGTACTGATGTCGTCAGGAGTAGCGTGTCGGCGCTACAGCGGGAACCGCCGGCGTATCTGGTCGAAGAAGTCGTCCGAGTCGGTGTCGGTGTTGTCCGGACCGATAACGTGGTCCTCGACGGCGATGACGGTCCGACCGTTGTTCCGCCTGGCCTCGATGAGCGCGTCGTCTTTGAGATTCTCGAGGGCGGTCTCCAGCGTGTCTATGTCGGCGTCCACCTCGGCCCGGATGGCGAGAACGGTCATGCCGTCGTCGTCGCGCTCGGCGAGCACGTCGAGCACCGTCACCTCTGTTTCGTCCCGGTCCCGGTACTCCGGTTTCGCTCGCATCGGTACACTGTAGGGGAGGGTGGGTCTTATACCTTCAGGCGCTCCGCCGGACGGGTCAGTGCTCGTCGAACAGCCCGGTGCTCAGGTACCGCTCGCCGGAGTCCCAGTAGACTGTCACGACCAGCGGATCACTGCGCTCCTCCCGGAGGCGTCGGGCCACCCGCTTCGCGGCGAGATTCGACGCGCCCGAGGACTGCCCCACGAGGATGCCCTCCTCGCGGGCGAGCCGTCGACACTCCTGCTCTGCGGCCTCGACCGTGACCGTCTCCACGTCGTCTATGAGAGAACGGTCGAGGTTCTCGCTGATAAAGCCCGGTCCCATCCCCTGAAACTCGTGTTCGCCCGGTTCCTCACCGGACAGGACCGCGCTCGCGGCCGGTTCGACCGCGACGACCCGCAGGTCCGGAAACGCCTCGCGCAGTCGCCGTCCCGTTCCCGACAGTGTCCCGCCGGTACCGACCCCCGCGACGAGCGCGTCGACGGTGCGGTCGCCGACCTGGTCGAGTATCTCCGGCCCGGTCGTCCGGTAGTGTGCCTCGGGGTTGGCGCTGTTCTCGAACTGACGGACCTGCATGTACCCCCGCTCGCGCTCCAGTTCGTCGGCCCGCTCCCGGGCGTCTGCTATGTCTCCATCGACCAGTTCTAGCTCTGCCCCGTAGGCGCGCATCACCTGCCGGCGCTCGCTGGACTGCGACGCTGGCATCACCAGCACCACGTCGTACCCCGACGCCGCACCGACCATCGCCAGTCCGATTCCCGTGTTGCCGCTGGTCGGTTCGACGATGGTGTCGCCGGGTTCGAGTCGACCCGCTCGCTCGGCCGCCCGTACCATCGACCGTGCCGGTCTATCCTTTGCCGACCCGCCCGGGTTGAACGACTCCACCTTCGCCGCGACTGTCGTTCCCGCCGGACTGTCCACCCGCACCAGCGGCGACCCGATTGTCTCGACGATGCTGTCTCTCACTACCCGTGATAGGGACTCGGAGAATAAAACCGACACCACTCGTGGTCGGACTGTGACCGATCTGCGGCCAGATGACCGTCGTCACGGCACACAACAAATCTCAGTTACCGACGTGGCAGCTGTCGACCCTCCGGTGGACCCGTTAGTCGTCGTCGTTCGAGGGTTTGTTGAACTCGCTTCCGTTACTGTTCTCGCCGTCGAGCAGTTCGTCCGGGTCCTGTATGTCGGCGCTCGTATCGCCGCGTTTCACCTTCTTTGCTTCCTCTTCCATCCCCTCGAGGTCGACGATATCGTCCTCGTTTTCGAGTTCGCCCAGTATCTCCTGGATGTCGTCGAGTCCGAGCATCTCGCGGGTCTCCTCATCGAACTCGAGTCCTTCGAGAACGTGGCCGTTCTCCTTTGCGTCACTACCCTGCAGGTGCTTGCCGTACCGGCCGACCAGCGAGGTCAACTCCTGGGGCAGGACGAACTTCGTGGACTCGCCCTTGCCGATC